>JAISDF010000057.1 GCA_031265025.1 Spirochaetaceae bacterium | reverse complement strand
TTTCGGGTAAAATTGCCCCGGCAAAAGCGACCCAGAGCAAGGCTGCTCCGGTCAAAACAGCCCCGGCTAAGGCTGCCCCAGCCAAAACTACCTCGGTCAAAGCCGCTCAGAGTAAAGCTGTTCCGGTCAAAACAGCCCCAACCAAAACTATCCCGGTCAAGGCAACTCCGGCTAAAGCAATCCAGAGCAAGACTACTTCCGTCAAGGCTGTTTTGGCAAAGATAGCCCCGGTCAAAGCGGCTCCGACTAAGGCTGCCCCAGCCAAAACCGCCTCTGCAAAGGTTGTCCCGGCTAAATTGACCCCGGCCAAGACAGCACCAAAGGTCCAGCTTGAAAAACCTGCTTCCGGGACCAAAACTACCTCGGCCAAGGCTGTCCCGGTTCAGGCTGCCCCAGCCAAAACTACCCCTGTTAAGGCAACCCCGGCTAAGACACCCCCATCCAAAGCCACCCCAAGTAAAGCCCCGGCTAAGACAGTACCAAAAATTCACCTTGAAAAACCTGCTTCCGGGACCAAAGTTGCCCCGGCTAAGGTTACGCCGGTTGAAACAGTGCAACAAGCGGATCAGGCGGCGCCAGGGTTAAAGCCAATGCCCGCGCCGGTGTTCAGACCGGTGAATACGGCGCTTCCTGTTGACCGTGAGCAGAAGAACCACCGGAGACCGCTGATAAAAATTCCCAAATGAACCTCCGCGCCTGACGGCAGGTTCTTGGGTATCCGCGGGGAATGAATTCGGAACTGCCGCCGGTCTAAAAACCCGGCGGGACAGCCTGTGTCAGGCGGCTTCAAACAAGGAGCGGCTATGGAACCGGTTCAGGATTTAGCATGGCGGGCCCAAACGGCCCTGGGAACATTAGAACGGTTCGAGCTTAATCAATGGTCCGTCACGGCGGTTGGCCTGGAAAAGGGCCTTCCCGCGCGGCGGGAAAAAGAACCGCCCCTCTTTGCCTCCTGCAGATTCCGTCTCCTCTTTTTCCCCAAAGGCGGTACGGAGCCTGTATATACGGTCAATATGGAGACATCGATTTTGGGCGACTGGGTATTGGCCGAGCAGGAAGGCAAAAACCGCCATATAATCGACCACATTCCCTCGCCGCTCCACTACGGGGAATTCAGAATAAGGGCCCTGGAACACGCCGTAACAAGGCTGGAAGAGCTTGAGCGGCAGACTCCTTAAAACACAGGCGCTGTTTTGGGACGCTTACCCGCTCCCCAGCAAAAAGTCAGCGAGGTATACATGCCGTACTCCGTCAACATTGCTTGTCCAGTCCTCATCCAGGCTGACCACGTATTTGGGGTACTGGTCTTTTATTTTAAGGAGATTGCCGAATTCCCTTTCTATTGAATCTCTGCTGATTTTGTAACAAACCTGAAAGTATGCCTTTTCATTCCCCTTGACGGCGATAAAATCTATTTCGCTGTTTTCGAGAATTCCCACATATACATCGTAAAGCCTGCGTTTCAATTCAAGATATACAAGGTTTTCCAGGAGTCCCGGAAGCCGTCTGTCATCGTATCCCAAAAGCGCGTTTACAAGCGAAATATCGGCGCAGTAATATTTTTCCCTGGCCTCAAGGAGTTTTTTCCCTTTTATATCAAACCGGGAAACTTTTTCCAGGACGCAGGCCCCTTCAAGGGCGTTTATATATTCCAGAACAGTATCGACGCTGACCTTTCGTTTCTGGTTCTTAAAATACGCGGCTATGCTGGCCGCGGAAACCATGTTTCCGGTATTGTCAAAAAGAAAACGAATAATCCGTTCCAGCATATCGGCGTTCCTGAGCCTGTTTCTCTGCATCACATCCCTTAAAACAACTGACGAGAAAATATCCGAAACGGTTTTATACACAAGGCTGCTTTGCATCTCTTTAAGGTAATGTATGCCCGGAAAGCCTCCCCATCGCAGATATTCCCTGAGGGCGGCTTTTGTTTCGGGATTCCTTCCTCCTATCTGCCGCGCGAAATCACCGTATTCGGCAAAAGACAGGGTGCGTATGGTAAATTGCACATAACGGCCTGAAAGCAGAGTTGCGAGTTCGGATGAGAGCAGTTTTGAATTGGAGCCTGAGAGGGTTATATCGGCCTGTTTTCCCGCAAAAAGGGCATTTACAACTCTTTCCCAGCCTTCAATCAACTGAACTTCGTCAAGTAATATATACGAAAGCCCTTCTTTGGCCTTGCGGCTTTGTATTGTCTCAAACAGTTTTTCGGAACTCAGTTCCCCGGGCGCCCAGGTTTCAAGATTGATATAGATGATTCTTTCCGCCTGAACCCCCATGCGGGTCAATTCGGTTTCCAATAATTCCAAAATGGTGGATTTTCCGCAGCGCCGTATCCCGGTGAGGGTTTTTATAAACGGGGCGCCGATGAAAGGCCGGATTTGATCCAGATAAGACTGCCGAATAATTGCCATATATCTATTATAGTCGATAAAATCATGATAATCAAGGTTTTCATCGATTATAATCGATGAAATACGAAAACAAGACAAGAAAACTCATTTATATGCGCTCACCTTGGTTTCTGATTTATATCATATTGACGTTTTTTGTCATTTTGTAAATTAATTTTTCCCCGAAATTTCCCCCCAAAAAAGCTAAAGTTTTTGTCTGTCCCGGCCGATAAAAGTAATGGAGAGTTTTACCCGCGGGAAAGGAAAACCGCGGATCATTTCCTGTATCGTTACAAATTTCGGTTTGTACGGGTAAAACTTTACAAAAACTGGCGGTATTCCGCCGCCGGAAGCAAGGATGCTTCCGGTCACTTTTCAAGGAGGATGACATGATCATCAACCACAATCTCAGCGCTATGTTCGCTGACCGGTCCCTCAAGGTAACCCAGAATTACCTCACCAAGTCCATGGAAAAACTTTCCTCGGGGCTGCGCATCAACCGCGCCGGCGATGACGCGTCGGGTCTCGCTGTCTCCGAAAAAATGCGGAGCCAGATCAGGGGCCTTAACCAGGCTTCGGCCAACGCGTCAAACGGCATTTCCTTTATCCAGGTAAGCGAGGGCTATCTCCAGGAAAGCCAGGACATCATTCAACGGCTTCGTGAACTGGCCGTTCAGGCCGCAAACGGTATTTATTCCGATGAAGACCGTATGCAAATTCAGGTTGAAGTGTCCCAGCTTGTGGACGAAGTGGACCGCATCGCCAGTCATGCCCAGTTTAACGGCATGAACATGCTGACCGGCCGTTTTGCCCGTGCCGACGGGCAGAATATCCCCACCGCTTCCATGTGGTTCCACATAGGCGCCAATATGGACCAGCGTGAGCAGGTATTCATCGGCACCATGACCTCCCAGGGCCTTGGCATCAGGGCGGTAGGCACCGACGAATTCATCAGCATTGAGACCCCCGAAGACGCCAACAGGGCCATAGGGGTGCTTGACGCCGCGCTGAAAATCATCAACAAGCAGAGGGCCGACCTCGGAGCGTATCAGAACCGTATGGAACACGCGGTCCGCGGCCTTGACATAGGCGCCGAAAATACCCAGGCCGCCGAGTCAAGGATCAGGGACACCAATATGGCCAACCAGGTGGTTGACTATACCCGTGACCAGATTCTGTCCGCCGCCGGGACCGCCATGCTGGCCCAGGCCAACCAGAGGACAACTTCGGTCTTGCAACTTCTCCAGTAAGGGGTTATACTATAGAATGGTAAACAGGAACAGGCGAAAGTCTGTTCCTGACCCCTATTGATCTTTGACAAAAACCCTCATCAGGTGCGCATGACGGCGCGGATTGTTTATTGGAGCGCGGCTTCGATAAATAGTCCGTTCCGTTCCGGGTTACCCGGGCAGGACCGGCGCGAAAGTCCTGTCCGGGCAGCCAGGTATGCGGTTCGGCCGGCGGCAATGGATAGCCGCCGTTTACCTGTGCAAGGAGGGTTATATGATTATTAATCACAATATGAGCGCTATGTACGCCAACCGCCAGTTGGGCGTAGTCCAGGCCGACGTGACTAAGTCAATTGAAAAACTTAGTTCGGGCCAGCGGATCAACAGGGCGGGTGATGACGCTTCCGGGCTCGCGGTTTCCGAAAAAATGCGGAGCCAGATCCGGGGGCTTAATCAGGCGGAGCGCAATGTCCAGAACGGTGTTTCCTTTATCCAGGCGACCGAAGGTTACCTGCAGGAAACCCAGGACATACTGCATCGTCTGCGGGAATTGGCCGTACAGTCCGCCAACGGGATTTATTCCGATGAGGACCGTATGCAGATTCAGGTTGAAGTCTCTCAGTTGATTGACGAAGTAAACCGGATCTCCAGCCACGCCCAGTTTAACGGCATGAATATGCTCACCGGAGCTTTTGCCCGTGATTCAGCGGTAGGCCGTATTATGCAGTTCCAGGTGGGCGCCAATATGGACCAGAATGAACAGGTCTTTATTGGAACCATGACTGCTGAGGCTTTAGGGCTTCAGGGCGTTCAGGGTGAAACCGGTACAATTTCCATTGCTGACCCCGAGTTGGCTAATCAGGCGATTGGTATAGTTGATACGGCTTTGAGAGCGGTTTCCCAGCAAAGGGCCGATCTTGGCGCGTATCAGAACCGCTTTGAGATGGCCGCTGAAGGGATCGCCATTGCGTCTGAAAACATTCAGGCAGCCGAATCACGCATAAGGGATTCGGATATGGCCTCGGAAATGGTCAGCTATACCAAGGATTCGATACTGTCCCAGGCAGGTACGGCTATGTTGGCCCAGGCCAATACCCGGACCCAGTCTGTGCTGAATCTTCTTGGTTAAAACCGGTTTGCTGTTTATGTAAAGGCGTATCAAGAGACCTCTGGACGTTGTCTTTTGAAACGTACCCGCAGCGGGGGGCATAGCCCCGCGTTACGGACTTAGAGGACGGGGGAGTTCGCGCCCTTTCCCGTCCTTATTTGATGACAATACGGGATTAAGGGCCCGGCATGTCCCAATCCCGGATTTACCATTCCGTTCACAGGGAGGTGTATGGAATTAAAACTCTTCATGGATGACGGCCGGTGTGTCCATAGTACAGGGAGGTACCCATGGGTATGCAAATTACCAGTATCGGAAACGGAGTTCCGTATCTGGAGTTTCCCCAGGACCGGGGAACTGTCAAAACCCAGGTCCAAACGACGGAAGCCAGAGCTGTCCGGGAGGCCATTATAGCGGCCCTGCCCGGAGGCGGAAACCGAAGCACCGTAGATAATGTAACATCAACCACCAGAGACTTACAGAAAATCAGCATGGCTTTTAACAAGCTGAAATATGTTGTTGATCATGAGTCAAACCAGGTAACTGTCAAGGTAATCGATCCTGAAACCGATAAAGTGGTAAAGGTGTTACCGCCTGAGGAATTGCAGCGGCTTCACTATAAAATCAAGGAAGCCATAGGGTTTTTATTTGATGAACAGGTATAAAGGGGGAAACCCCGGACCTTTTTTGCGAGTCCGGGTTTCCTTCTTTGATCTGCTGCCGGGTTTTTTATAAAGACCCGCCAGTTTCTACTTGGGTAAAGCATGTCCGATATTTATATCCCGGGAGTAAAAAGCCGGTTCAATACAGAACAGCTTGTCGAAGACCTGATGAGGGTCGAGAGGGTTCCCCGGGACCGGGCCCAGGTCCATATTGAAGCCCTCAGAGAGGAAAAGACCTACTGGCAGGATATCGGACGCCGTCTCACTTCACTGCGGGAAAGTTCCCGCCTCCTCTACTCTTTTCAGAACCCCTTTAATGACCGGGTGGTCCGTTCATCCGACGCGTCGGTGCTGACAGGGACCGCTACCCGTGAAGCGTCCGAACAGGAACGCTCTTTTATTGTCAAACAGGTAGCCCAGGCGGACCGTTTTCTCTCTTCCCCGCTGGAAGAAAACCACAGAGTCCCCGAAGGCTCTTATTCATTTTCCGTAGGCGACGAAAGCATATCCTTCAATTTCAGGGGCGGATCGCTCCGTGATTTTGCCGAGGCCCTTAACCGCCGGGGCCGCGACAAGATCAAGGCAAGCCTTATCACCGTACAGCCCGGAACCAGGTCCCTTTTGGTAGAGTCCCTTGTTTCCGGCGCGGCAAACCGTCTGGGCTTTTCGGGCGCGGCCGAAACCCTGGCCCTTGAAACCGGCATGATCCAGAAGGTCCAGGACATCCACAGGGAAGTAAGCCTGAACGGGGAAAGCCTCCGCAGGCCGTCAGGCGGGGCCCTTTCACGGGCGGTCTCAATACAGGAAGGCAGCCTGGAAGTCAATGCGGGCGGCGACGCCCGTATATCCCTAGGCGGCGGCCTTGTGGCGGGCGGCAATCTTGTGCTGGGTTTTGAGACCTCAACCAGGGTAAAAACAGACGAGGCCTTTACCGCGGCCTCCCCTCCCCCCGGCCCGTCGATTCCCCCGGCGGGATCGATAAGTTACGGCGGCATAGTCATCGAGAACGAACCGGGCGAGGTTCCCCTTCCCCCGTGGACTCCTCCCGAAGCGCCCAGGCGCGTAGATGACATGGCCGCTCTTTCCCTTGTCTTTTCCGACGGAACAAGCGCGAAGCTCCCGGTCATGCGGGACTCGTCGAATTTTACCGCCTCCCAGTACCGCCTCGCGGATATAGCCGCCGGGAAAACCATCACCGCCATAGACGTGGTCAACAACAATACCCACAGGGATATACAGATACGAAACATACGGGTCTTTGACCCGGACAGCGCCGGAGGTTTTAAGCCCCTGAACGCCGTTTCCACCGCCCAGGACGCCATTGTATCCATGGAAGGCATTGAAATATACAGGCCGAAGAATACCATCGACGACCTCATCCCCGGCGTTACCATTACCGCCAAAACCCCCTCGGAGATTCCGGTACGCATAGGAGTCGAGCCTGACCGTGAAGCGGTCAAGGAAGCTATCATCAGTTTTGTGGGAAACTACAACCGCCTTGTGGCCGATATTAACGTGCTTACCAGGCATGATGACCAGATAGTCCGGGAACTCAGCTACCTGACCAGTGAGGAACAGGAAGAAATGCGGAAACGGCTGGGAAGTTTTTCGGGCGACTCCACCCTGAACCGCATCAAAACCAGCCTCCAGACAGCGGTAACCAATCCCTATGTAACCGATGCCGACCGGGACCTGGCCATGCTGGCCCAGATAGGCGTGGGAACCGATGTCAGGCGCGCGGGCGCGACTTCAGGCTATAATCCTTCCCAGCTTCGGGGCTATCTTGAAATAGACGAAAAGGTTCTTGACGCGGCGCTGGCCTCTAATCTCAGGCCGATTCAGCAGCTTTTCGGCAATGATACCGACGGCGATCTCCTTGCCGATTCGGGCGTGGCCCTGGCTATGGAAAACCTGACCAAACCCTTTGTGGAAACCGGCGGGATTATTTCCCTCAAAACCGGAACCATTGATACCCGGATAAGCCAGGAAGAACGCCGCGTCGAAACCATGGACCGCCAGCTTGCCAGCAGGGAAGACACGCTCAGGCGTCAGTACGGCCAGATGGAAGGGGCCTATAACCGCATGGAGCAGATGTCCACTTCACTGGATAATTTCAGCAGAAGGGCGAGTAACAACAATTGATGAAGCTCACAATCAACGGCGGGGCAGCCGACATAACCCTTGAAAACGAAAAGACCGTGGGAGAACTGCTTGCCGCCCTCGAGAAATTCCTTGAAGGAAGCGGTTATATCATGAGCGGCATTTCCGTTGACGGCGTTCCCTCAGACGCCGGCGGACTCGAAAGCGTATTCGCCAAAAGCCTTGACGCCGTAAACAGCGTTAATGTGATAACCAGTTCCTTTCACGCCCTGCTTGTTGAGGCCCTGGACCTGAGCATAGACACCCTCAGGCAGTACCAGGAAGCCGGTCCCGAAGACCGCCGGGCCGTACGGGACCTGTGGCTTTCCCAAAGCGCGGCGAGTTTTCTTGAAAACAGGGCGCATGACTTATACGCCGTGATACAATCGTGCTTTGAGGGACAGGGCCCAAGCCCGCTGGACTGCGCCGCGTTCCTTGCCGAACACAGGGAAGAACTCTCCGACCCCCGTTCCGCTCTCGCCGGCATGGCGTCAGGCGTTGAGGAAACGGCAAAGCGCCTTGAGGACCTTCCCCTTGATCTCCAGACCGGAAAGGACAGCCGCGCGCGTGAAACCATACGGCTTTTTTCAATATTATCCGAAAAACTCCTGCGTATCATTTCGTATATGGCGGACGGCAATGAAAAGACCGTTGCGGGAATGCCGGTAAAGGCCTTTCTCGCCGATTTTTCAACGGCTGTCCAGGAACTTTCGGCGGCCTACGGAAACAGGGACGCCGTTCTTGCCGGAGACCTTGCCGAATATGAACTGGCGCCCCGTTTCCGGTCCTTGTACAGCGCTTTCTCAGGCGGGGAGTGATAGCAATGGGATTCTTTAAGGGTTATTTGCTGCAGACCGGCGTAAGTTATTTCAAGGAAGACGACCCTTTTGGCGCCATGGTTCTGCTCATAGGCATAGGGTCGGTGATACTCATTTCCATCATTGTCAATATCGTAAAAAGAAGCGTAGGCGAAGCCCCGGTACGGGGCGGCAAGGTCGGCACCGGGGTCAGTGAACGGCGTTTCAGCATCTTTCAGATACATAAAGTCGCCGCGGCCTACGGCCTTGACAAGGACCAGTCCAAGCTCCTTGAATATGTCTTCAAATCCAACGGGGTCTCAAACCCCGAGTCGGTGATGCAGAACACCAATTCCCTGGACCGCCATTTCAAGCGGGCGTACAAGAATATCGAAAAGCGCGGCGAAAACGAACAGGAAGTTCAGGAATTCCTCTCTACCCTCTTTTCCATACGGAACATGGTGGAGGCCGGCCAGAAAAACGCAAACCCCGCATCGGCGTCAACCAAGCGGCTTTCAGAAAACATGACCGCCGTTCTTTCCGCCGGAGAAGGCAAGACTTTTTCGGTGAGAGTGCGTTCGGTAAAAGGAGACGCCCTTGTTGTTGAATGTCCCAAAAACGCCGTGGGAACGCCGGTCAAATTCCCCGCGGGGACAACAGTAACGCTGGCCTTCTTTACAAAATCAAGCAAGGGCTTTTCCTTTACCACCAAGGTTTTGGGAAACGCTTCCACGCCCCAGGGACCGGCGCTCCAGCTTGCCCATACCGGCAAGTCAAGCGCCATGGCCCAGCGCCGTTTCAGGCGCAGGGAAGTATTCATATCCTGCGATTTTTCGCTCATCCGCATTCAGGAACAGAGGGTGGGCAAAAAAATCGAAAAGAAAATGGTAGTAGAACCCAGGCCCTACCAGGGAACCATACTTGATTTATCCGCCGGCGGCTGCGCCCTGAAAACATCTTCGGTCATTCCCGTAGGCTCCCGGCTCAAACTGAGCTTTGAAAATTCCGACGGGTTTCTTCTCGCCGCGCTGGGACAGGTTATGAGGACTAACAGGGGCGCGGGTCTTGGAATCATCATGCACATCAAATTCCTCAAAATTACCCGGAAGGGACTCAATGCCGTCAACGCCATGGTCTTCGGTTATGACAAGGATTGACGGATAAGGTAAAAACATATAGGGTTGGCGCTATGCAGGTACTGGAGCTTAAAAATATTCAACATAAGGAAACTCCCATCTATTACCGCCGGTTTTACGCCGGCACCATTGTCATGGAAATTCTTAAAAAAAATGTGGAGCGGGATATAGAATTCATTATAGAAACCACGCCCCTCGGAAACAAGAATATTAACGTTACCTTTAACCGGTCCGTGGATTACCCCATGGTTCCCCTTCTAAAAGAAGTAAAGAGTTATCTTGATGAATTTGACAGAAAGGGCGGCCTTCCGGTTTGAACGGGTAAGCGCTTCTCCCCTTGAAACGTTTGAGATCGGGGAAGAGCTTGCCGCGCGGCTGTGGAGGGGAAGCGTTGTCGCCCTCAGGGGAAAACTCGGCGCCGGCAAGACACAGTTTGTCAAGGGCCTTGCCAGGGGCCTGGGTATTTCCGACCGGATAACCAGTCCTACCTATACCATAATAAGTGAATATGAGGGCACAATGCCCCTTTACCACATGGACGCCTACAGGCTCAGGAGTGAGGAAGAATTTGTCCAGGCCGGCGGTGAGGAACTTTTTTACGGGAATGGGGTGAGCGTCGTTGAGTGGAGCGAACGCATAGAGGGCCTTATTCCCGGCGACGCCGTGCTGGTGGAAATCGACATCACCGGGTCCGAGGAAAGGCGCGTTACCATACGGTATCCTGCCCGGCGGGAAAATCCGTGAATATACTTGCCTTTGATTCAGCCACGCAAATACTCTCCATAGCCCTTTCCTCTGAAAAGGGAAATTTTTACTTTGAAGCCGACGCGGGGCTCAGACATTCGGAACTGCTCCTTGAGGAGGGGCGGCGTCTTATCGGGAAGGCAGGTCTTGAGGCGGCGGATATTTCCCTCATCGCCTGTATGGGGGGTCCCGGTTCCTTTACCGGGCTCCGCATAGGCTTTGCCGCCGCCAAAGGCATGGCCCTTGGCCTGGGAAAACCCTTTGTTTCGGTTCCCACCCTGGACTGTATGGCCCTTCCCCACAGGCTCTGGAGCGGCGCCGTGCTTCCGCTTATTGACGCGAAGAAAAAACACTTTTTCGGCGCCGTGTACCGGGAAGGGAAAAATTTTTCGCCCTGTCTTGACGGCGGAATACAGGAGCTTCTTTCGCTCCTCATACCCGGCGAAAAGGTGCTGATTACCGGGCCTGACGCGGGCCTTTTTATGGAAAATCTTGAACACCACGCCGGAAAAGACGCTTTTTCGTTTTTTATGGACCGGGACTGCCGCGCCGGTCATGCCAGGCACTTATTGGAATTGGCGCGCGAAAAGTATATACTACAGAACTGTAGTGATGATAATGACACAGGCCCCCTGTATCTTAGAAAAAGCGACGCCGAACTGACCCTGGAGGAACGTGGTGGACAAGAGCGAGAATAAAACATCCGATGAGGAGGATCTTGAGATACTTGAGGATCTTGACGCCGGCGGCGGGGACGACGATGAAGAAAACCCGCCGCAGGACGCCCCGCCCGCCCGGTATACCGGCCTCTTTGAAGAATGTCTTTTCCCCCTGCTCCTTATCACCGCGAAATTCAGGATAATCTACGCGAACCCCCGGTGCCGGAAGCTTTTTACCGATTTTTCCCGCCTTGAGGGAAACCAGTTCTTTGATGTCTTCGGCCGTTCCCTGGGGGTTGAGGCCCTCAGGGAAATCAGGGAAACCGTTCTTGACGGGAAAAACGGATTTTCCTGGAAGGGCTACTCAATGCTGAAAAGCCGGGAACTGGAAACCCTCCGGTCCCGGGTGTTTATTTTTCCCCTCTCCGACAAACCCGGTCCTTCCCCGGAATATTTTGAAGTGGTGTTTGACGATGTTACCGAAGAAAACAAGCGGCTTTTAAGGAATGTCTTTATGAGCCTCCTTGAAGCCTCCCGCCTTAAAGACAATGACACGGGGCACCACATATCCCGGGTAAGCCGGTATTCCGAAAGGCTCGCCAGGGAACTGTACGACAAAAAAACGCATGAGAACATAGACGCGGATTTTATTGACAACATCAGCTTCCTTGCCTCGATGCACGATGTGGGCAAAATAGGAACCCCCGATGATATACTCAACAAGGAAGGCCCCCTTTCAAAATGGGAATGGACGGTTATGCGCGAGCACACAAAGAACGGCGCCTACATACTTTCAACCTATCCCAATCCCATGGCAAAGGAAATTGCCCTTTCCCACCACGAAAAATGGGACGGGACAGGCTATCCCTTCCAGCTTATCGGCGACATGATACCCCTGCCCGCCCGCATTGTTTCCGTGGCCGATGTGTATGACGCGCTGCGTATGGAGCGGAGCTATAAGCCGGCCCTGGACCATGAGGCTACGGTTAAGCAGATGGCATCCGAGGGCGGGACCCATTTTGATCCCTTCCTTATCGAAGTGTTCAAATCCATCGCGGGGGACTTTGAGGAGATCTACGAAAGCAACAAAGACGCGGGAACAAAAAATCCCCGGAACTGACAGGGCAGGACCCCAGGAGGCGGATTCACTTCCGCGTAACGGAAGGGCCCGCGTGTCAGGCGCTAGATACTTTTGCGCTCTTCTTTTATGCCAAGCTCGGGAAGCACCGGATTTGAGTCCAGGGCGGCCTCGTTCTCGGCCTTGATGGCGTCAAATACTTCCTGCCTGAAAACCTTGACCTGCCTGGGGGCTTCCACGCCGATGCGGACCTGATCGCCCCGTATTTCCAGTATGGATACCGAAATATCCTCGCCTATCATGATTTTTTCGTTGACTTTTCTGGAAAGTATGAGCATTATTTTTTCCCCGCCGCGAGTTCGGCTATGATGTCATGCTTTGTTTTCCAGCGCTGGTCGGAAAGTATTACCTGACAGCCTGTCCTGGTTTCCTTGTTGATTACCAGGGGGCCCTGGAGATTCGCCGTCATGGGTGTTCCGTCGCCGGGGACTGTAACCACGCAGAAAATCAGGGCGTTCTCCGGTTTGGTAATGCCGATTTCCGCCAGTACCGAATCGTTGATGTCAAGTTCGTAATCGGGCCTGAACAGAAAGGGATTTATCAGGATAAAGGCTATCTGCCGCGCCCCGGTTGACTGGAGCCAGTAAAAGGGCTGTTTTTCGGCGTCAAGAATCACATATTCCGTAAAAGACTCAAACCCGAAAAGGCCCTTGGGTATTTGTATTTTCTGCCTCTCGTCAATGTCGATAAGCCCAAAGGCTTTAGTCGCAACCTTCAATGTATACTCCTTATCATTTCACCTAACGCAGGAAGTCAAGCAGCGTCGGCGGAATTATCCTGGCGGCGGTCTGGAGGGCCGCCTTGTGGGCAAAGTCCATCATCGAAAGATCCGTTGCCGCGCTGGCAAAATCAAGTCCCGATTCGCGGGCCAGAATAGCGTTTGCGCCGGGAATTTCGGTATTGAGCCTTTCCCATGTCGCCTGGACCCGTTCCATACGGCTCCCAAGTTCGGCAACACGCGAAAGGGTATTGCCCAGGGCAAGATCCATACCCCCAAGGCCAAGGCTGCCCACAAAATCCTGATCGCCCCTGAACAGGGCGTCCCTGAGCCTTATGACCATGTCAAAGACCGAACCGCCCGAAACTCTGGCGCCGGGATGCCAGTTAGGCGCGGAGGGATCGTTATTGGCGGAGATGATGCCCAGTTCCTGAAGCGTGGCGCTTCCCTGCCTGTCCTCGGCTTTGATAAGATGGGCGTTGGTGCCTTCCAGGGCAAGGCCCCGTGTAGTGGGATCAATATAGGCCTTCACCGGGGCGGGAGACTCGTTTATCTTGGCGACGATGGCGGCCACGGTATCGCCGGTACTGACCTGTATCTCCTGGCCGTCTATAAAGAAGGCCCCGTCGGCGCGGGCCCTGTAGTCGGTGGCGTCAAAGGTTGAATATATCTGCATTTTTTCCGCCCAAAAAGCCTCGCCGCCGCCTATATCAAGGTCTGTATATGACGCCTGGGAAGTCTCCGCCCTGCGGGAAGCCCCGGCGCCCCGATACTCGACCCGTACCACCATGTTTTCGCCGCCCGAGGCTACGGTTCCTTCCACCAGACGGAAAGGTTCGGTAAAGGCCTTGTCTCCGGCAAAGATCCTCGCCCCGTCCTGCCCTGTCTCGTTGGCTATAGTAACCAGTTCCTTCAAAAGTTCGTTTACTTCCATGCCTATGGTTTTCATGTCATCGGGGGTAAAGACGCCGTTCCCGCCGGCAACCGCCAGTTCCCGTATGCGCTGGAGTACATCCAGGCTCTGGCGGTAAACGCCCTCGGTGATTCTGAGGTTGTCCAGGGCATAGAAGGCGTTTTTTTCGTACTGCTCAAGCCTGTTGAGAAATGACGCGTAACGGACCGAATGGGCCGCCGACAGGGGATCGTCGCTCAAATTGTTGAATTTCCTTCCTGTTTCTATGCGGGTCCTGATATCATTGAGATCGACTTCCTGCCTCCTCAGATAAAACTGGGCGTCGTTATTCGGCATATCGGTGGATATTCTTCTCATGGTTTAGCGCGCTCCTTATACACCCATGCGGTTGATAATGGTATCAAGCATGGTGTTAATGGTAGTGATAAAACGGGCCGCCGCCGCGTATCCGTGCTGGTACTTGATCATCTGGGCCAGTTCCTCATCAATATTGACCCCTGAAATTTCCTGCCGTTTATCCATAAGGTCCTTCATGAGCTTTTGTTCGGTTTCGAGCCGCACCTTGCTCTGCTCGGCCAGAATGCCCATGCGGCCAACCACATCGGCATAATAATCGTCAAAGGTGGCGTTCTGCCCGACCATGACCCGGTCATAGCGTATTGAGGATATGGCCAGGGCGGCGTCTCCATTACCCGGATTGGCGGGCCTGCCGTTCTCCCCGTAGCCCGACGCCACGGAAGAGGGATCGCTTAAAAGAACGGGGTTCACTTCTATCCATCCTGACGGATGGGCCGCCGGGGCCACCGAATAGTTCATGGCGCCTACGGCGAGGCTTTCCACCGCGTTGGGCCCGCCCCAGTCATAGGCCCCCAGGGGCCCTGACGCGTTGAGTAACCCTGAGTACCCTTCGAGAAAACGGCCCGAATCTTCAATATGGCGTATAACAAAATCGGGATTGCCCCTGTCCAGGGCGGTTCCCGCCTTGAGGGAGAGCCTCCCCTCCCGGTCAAGCCGGGCCGTAACCTCGGCGCCTGAGTTGTTGATGCGCTGAACCACTTCGGCCACCGTATCGGTGGGATAGTAAGGAACGGTAACATTGCCGCCTGACCCCGACAGGGTGATTTCGCCCGCAAGGCCGACCTGGGCCCGCGCCTCAAGGACATTGGCGCCGGTAACGCTGAATACATAGCTTGAATCATACGCGCCAACGCCGCCCCGGTCAAAATTGCCGTTCACGTTAGTCGTTGCGGGCCTTTCAACAAAAAAATCAAGGCCGGTCCTGCCGTTAAGCCCGTAGCCTGGCCTGTGGGCCTCATTGACCAGATTGATGAAATTCATGGCCATTGAGTCAATGCTCTGTATTTCCTGTTCTATGGTAACATCCCGTATTTCCACAAGAGACGCGAGATAGCCGCTTTGAAAGTGAACCGCGCTGCCGGTATCTTTCCAGGTAATGCGGGAATACCCTTCGGTTTCTATGTTGCGTTCAACATCAAAGGTCCTGCCTATCTCGCCCTGTACCAGTACATAGCCCGCCGTATGGAGCATGAATTCATCCGGGTCACGGTTGTCAACGGTTATATCGACAAGGGAAGAAAGCCTGTCTACCAGAAGGTCCCGCCTGTCAAGCAGATCATTGGGATTGTCCCCCTGGGCCTGTATCTTCCGTATTTCCCCGTTGAGGGCGGCAATCTGTTTTGAAAAATCGTTCACCCTGGCAAGGGTGAGCTGTATGTCCTGTTCGGCCTGGTTTTGCAGAGCCTTGAGGCCGGTAAAACGCTCATGCACGGTGTCCATGAGGGTCCTGCCCCTTTCCGCTACCGCGCTCCGCTGGGCGGTCTCCGAAGGATGCTTTGACAGTTCTTCCCAGGCAGACCAGAAAGCGTCCATTCTTCCCCGTACTGAAATATCGTAGGGTTCATTGTACAGTCTCTGTATATCGTCAAGGTATTTTTCCCTGGCGTCCCAATAGCCCTCGCGTGAAGCGCCGGCAATGATATGCTGGTCAAGGAGCCTGTCCCGGATCCGCTCGATGCGGTTAATGACAACCCCCTGCCCTATCTGACCCGGAGTTTCCTCACGGTTAAGGCCCGGAAGATAAATGGGTTCAAAAGCCGACATTTCCACCCGCTGCCGGGAATACCCCTCCGTAGAGGCGTTATCCAGGTTATGACCCGTCGTAAGCAGGGCCTGGTGATGGGCGTTGACTCCCCGTTTTCCTATTTCGATTCCCGCAAAGGTAGATGTCATGGTACGCTCCTTTTTACTAAAGACTCCGGTCCAGAACCATACTCCGCATATCCGAAGCTACGGTTTTTCCCCGGCGGGTATAAAAACGGCCCCGGCGGTCGGGAAAGGCGGCGTCAAGAAAGTCCGCTACAGTGGCCCTGGCCTCTTCGATATATCTGAGCAGGGATTCATTCGCCAGCCTGATACGGAGTATCAAAAGTTTTACCTGCCGGAAACTGCCGGCAAAAGTACCCCGTTTTTCAGGGGGGAGCCGGGAAATGAGGGAATAAAAGCCCAAATCCTCGTCTTTACTTTCGCCGTCAGGAAGAAAACGCATGAAAAGACGGGACCGCTCCGACTCAAGCTCCTCAAAACGGTCTCTTTGCCTGTTCAGTTCGTCTATTTTTCCCTCAAAATCCGCCCATTCGCGGGCAATAACCGCCTGCCGTACCATATCCTGGGAAAGGACCAGCTTCTCCAGAATAGCGATTTCTTCATTGAGAATTTCAAGGCAAAGATCCATATCCTTAGGTTTCCGTTTCTTTTCGTCCTTCATGGCCCGTTCCTTTCCCGGCGCTCCGGCCTCAAGCCGTACTCCAGGGTCCTTCGTTACTATTTTCGGTAAAAAAACAGGGGGAATTTAGAGGTTTTGGCGGGAAGAAAAAGATGGGGTCCCATACCTATTGACAAAACCTTGTCATCGGTGCTATACTATCCATACGTATAATACGTCATGTTTTCTGCCGGCAATAGGAAGCAAAGGAGTGTATATATGTATTCATTAAACAAAGCTAATTCCTTATACAGTAAGGAATTACCCCCCCCCCCCCCCCGTTTATAACTAGATTTCTTTTTTTACCACTTGTCGTCGCAAGCCTCTTTATCGTGTCCTGCTCCATAGAGTTTGACGCGCCCCTTGACGAGTTTATCGTCGAGCAGACCGAAATGGTAAGCCCCAGGGCCGTTGTCTCTACAGGGCCAGGCGCGCCGGAGAGCGCCCCTGACGGCTATATCTGCGTCCCCCCGGCATCGGGGAACACGGTCAGCGTACCCCTTGAAAACAAACACGGCTTTACCCTTGTTGTAGAAGACCCGGTACTGACAACAAACTCTGGCGGCGTAGGGATTAGCGGGGTGAGCGTGGTTCAAAACGGGGATAAGCTGGACATAACATTTACCGGAACTCCCGCCGAAGGGGATGAGCTGAGCGTATCCCTTGTTATAAAAAACGCCGATGACGGACGGATCCTGTACCGGGGAACCATCAATATCGCGTATATTGATTTTGATGTTGAACTTAAAACCCTGAGCCCAAGCCCCGGCGCGCTGGTTTCCCCGCTGGCTTCCGGAAGCTATAATTATACGATGAACGGAGCGCCGGTTGAATTCAATTTGACTGCCGAGGCCAATAACAGCGCGGCCCTGGTTTCAATAAACAGCGCCGGCGCGGAGGAGGGAGACCAGACACTGAAGATAACCCCGCCTTTGGGGCCAAGCGCCATTGAGATACTGGTGAAGGCCCCCCACGGCGTTAAGGAGCGGCTCTATACGATACAAGTAACAAGGAACGCCGCTTCTAATGTATGTGATATTGTTTCCTTCAAACTGAACAACTGGTCCGCGGTTACGGTGTCTCCTTCGGCTACCGGACAGATTTCAGGAACGACCATCACCTACTATGTGCCCTACGGCACAAACCTTGCAAGCGGCCTGACGCCGGATATAATCGTCTCCACAGGCGCGACCTGGAAGCGGGAGACATCCGGCGGCGATTACACCGGTTCGGTACAATTCATAGTTACCGCGGAAGATCAAAGCACAAAGAAAACCTACACAGTGGATGTCAGCGCCGGGAACCTTGCTTCCATCACGGTAAGTACCCAGCCCACGACAAAAGTCTACCCGGTGCAGAGCGCCGTGGACACAGGCTTTAACGACGCCGGTATGGTCATAAGGGGAACCGACAATCACGGGTACGAGTTTACGATTTCAGGCTATACGCGCTCCTACGATTTTAGAACCCCCGGAGCTCGGACCGTTGAGGTGGAGAAGGACGGAAAGACCGCCACCGTCACTGGTCTAACGGTCGTAGGCTTAAGCGGATTAAGTGCAAAAAAGAAAGCCCAGAATGGTGGGGAACAGCCAATTCCGATCAGCTTTTTCCCCTACACTCTATCTTATTACCTGGGCGCTGGTTTTTACCCGAAAGACACTACAGTCTATATAACACCAAGTGTGCCGTCCGGATCCGGCATAAGCATAATATATCTTGTTAGTGGATCCCTTGTTCCCAGCGGACAATCGATTATGTTGGAGCACATTTCATCCATGTACCCACATATTATCAGAGCAAGCAAGGACGGCGTAACTATGGATTATACCATAACGTACAGTTATTAGAGCCGCCTATTACCCAGGAGCCGGAATGAAGCAAGAATATTTACCCGCGAAAAACTCAAAGAAGGAAAGAATAAACTTCTTTGACTTCACGGTAAAATTCCAAAT
>JAISDF010000240.1 GCA_031265025.1 Spirochaetaceae bacterium | reverse complement strand
AAACATGTTCCTCAGCAACCAGTTTGACGATTTCCTTGCCAAGCCCATAGAGTTCGCGTCCCTCAACAAGTGCCTGCGGAAGTGGCTTCCCCCGGAAAAGATTGTCAGCGGCGGAGGGCAATAGGTGCGGCGGCGCTTCCGGCGGGGAGCTTCATTTTATCAATCGCAGTGTTAAAATATCCTGTATATTTCTTCTTGAATCCAGTATCAATAATACCGTAACTATATTTTTATCAACCCTGTATAGTATTCTCCAGGGTGGTTCTGTTATTTGCCGGTATTCTTTTATGTTTTTCTTTAGTAGTTCAGGTACATAGCCGCCCCTGTTCGGAAAATGATCCAGTGTTTTTATTTTTGCTTCTATTCTTTCAAATATTTTTAAGGCGTTTTGAGGATTATGCCGTGAAATATATGCTATAATTTCCCGCAAATCTTTTTTTGCGGTGGCTGTTATCTGTACCTCATATCTTTTGATTTCCTCAGCCATTTCCGGGTATTTCCGTTCTTAATTCGGCGAATACTTTATCCGCCGCTTCCACGTTTCCATCCTGTATGTCCCTTTCGGCGATCTTTATGAGGTTTATCAGGGCAAAAGCATCCTGGGTTTCCTGGTAGCTTTCTATATCAACCAAAACCGCCCTGGCCTCCCCGTTTTGGGTAATGACGATGGGGTTTTTCCTTTCATTTACATATTTCATCATTTCAGCCGCGTTGGTTTTTATATAGGAGATAGGTTTTATATCGTTTTTCAGATTTATTGCCATGGCTTCCTCCAGTACTTATATGATATTATATTCGGACTGATGTGTCAAGGTATCGCGGGGCCTTTTCGATAGTACCTATCATTGCCCCTTGCCATTGCATAAGTTTTACGCTTTTGGTATTATGAAGGGTAAGAAATCTATGGAGTCAAAGAAATGGCGATTTTTAGCGTAGTTCTTCTTGTTTTTTTTGTGATTGTGGCGGTTCTGCTCATTTTGATAGTATTGGTACAGAACGAGGAAGGAAACAGCATAGGCGGAATCTTTGCCGGCGGCAGCGGTTCGGCTTTCGGTTCCCGGTCGGGCAATATACTCACCAGGACCACTTCGGTGCTGGGAGCCCTGTTTTTTGTTATTGCCCTTGGCCTGGCCCTGATGCACCGGAGTCCCGGCGGTTCCGGCGTAGAGGCCGCGGCCCGGCAGCAGGCGGCGCCTGAATCCGGCACGGACTGGTTCCTCAATGACGAGATTCCCCCTTCCGGTCAGGATACGATCCTCCCCGAAACCGGACTTCCCGCCGGGGCCGCGGAGTAAGCCTTCCATGCTCCTCAGCAGCGTCTATGGGCCGGAATTCATCAAGACCGGCCTGGAGGCGGAAAACAAGGATGAGGCCTTTGAGGAACTGGTGGATTATTTCTGCCAGGTAACGGGCAGCAACGCCAGGGAAGAAATTCTTGATTCTGTCCGGGAACGGGAAGACAAGATGTCAACGGGCATCAAGAAAGGCATAGGCGTACCCCACGGCAGGACAAACGCCGTGGATGATGTATACGGGGTATTGGGTATTTCCAAAAAGGGCGTTGATTATGACGCCCTGGACGGCGCGCCGGTGTATATCATTTTTTTGATGCTGGCGCCTGAAAAGGACGAGGCCGAAAAACATCTTGGCCTCCTAAAAAGACTTGCCGAACTTTTGGAAGCCCCTGAATTTTTTACCGAGCTGCTGGCGCAAAACGATGCGCAGTCGGCCTATGGAGTGATCCGACGCCATGAAGATATATTCATCGCGCTGGACTAAAGCGCGCCGCTAAGCGGGCGTCGTACAAGGGAATTTTCCCGCTATGGAAGATCAGAAAATATTACAGCATTTGCTTAAAGTCGAAGAAAAAGCCTCGGGGCTTGTCAACGATGCCCAGGCGGAGGCGGACAGGCGTATTGCCCAGGGCGATGCCGCTTTCCGCGCTGCCTATGAGGAGCGTATCGCCAAAGAATCCGAAGCGCTTGAGAAACTATACAAAAAGGAGACCGAAGAGGCGCGTCTCGAATACGAAAAACAAGTACAATCCTGCCGGGAGGAGTTTGGCAGCCTCGCGGTAAACGGCGGGGAATTCGCCGGATTTCTCGAATCCTGCCTTTTCTTAAAACCGTAATATGCTGAACAGCGGCGGCGAGCGGGCGTATGTATACGCCAAAAGCCGCGGACTGATGGGGAAATCCTTTATAGGAAACCGCGTCCGCCTGCTTTCCCGGCTTACGCGGCTCTCCGAACTTGACAGGCTTGTTTTTCCCGCTGCCGGCCGGGAGCTTCCGGAACAGGAACTGCTTCCTGATCTTGAAAGACGGATAAGCGCCCGTTCGGTGAAGGCGATATTAAAGATAGTCTCGTCTTTTTCAAAACCGCCCGGACTTCTTGTCGCCCTCATACGGAGCTACGAATACGCCGGCCTGAAAACCGCTCTCAGCGCCCTTGCCAATGGGTCGCCCGAAGCCGGTCCCCATACCGATATAAGCCCCTATGGAAGAATCAGATTCGGCGCGTACCCGGAGCTTTCCGCCATGACAGGCGGTACGGTATTCCAGTGGATAGGGGCCCTGGACAAAAGCGCCCTCACCGGAAAGGCGGGCATACTGCTCCAGATGCGGCTGGACTCCCAGTATTACGAAGAACTCTGGAAGGCGCTCATGGCGACGCCGAAAAAAGACCGGGGTGACGCCGAAAAAATTATCGGCGCGGAGATTTCCCTTCGTAACTCCGTATGGGCCCTGCGGCTCAGGGTGTATTACGAATTTGAGGAAAAGGATATTGCCGCCGGCCTTGTCCATATCGGCCCGTCCGGCGCGAAGCGCGATTTTGCCGCCGCCGCCGAGGAGAGCCTTTCCCTTGCCCTTGCTTCCCGCGCGGCTTGGCGGAAATGGCGCTGGGAGGCCCTGCTCAATCCCGAAAAGCCCGGCGAGGCATGGAAACCCGATCCCCGGTATGTGCAGAACGCCGCGGCGGCGTATCTGTACCGCATGGTCAGGCTTTCCTTCAGGCGCGGCCTCTTTTCGGTCAACACAAGCTGCTGCTGTATCAAACTCAAACAGATTGAAGAGGACCTCCTCACCAGCGTTGCCGAGGGTCTCAGGCTCGGCGTCATGCCGAAGGATGTGCTTGCCATGCAGGGGGTCCTTGCGTGATAAAGCCCCGAAAGATGAAACAGCTTGAGATCACCGTACTTAAAAGCGACGCCGACGCGGTGCTGGAATGTCTGGGCCGCAGGGGTGTCATGCAGTTTGCTTCTACGACGGAGGAGCATGGGCGGGAAGGGCCTGATGAGGCCGCCGCTGCCGCGGGTGAAATTCGCCGGGACCTTGAACTCATCAAGGGGCATCTTTCCTTCCTTGGCCTTGAGATACCTTCGGAACCCTATGAGTCAAGCCGCCTTCCCGGTGAGGCCGATAAAAAAAGCCTTGAGGCGCTTTCGGCCCGCATCGCCGCCCTTTCGAAGCGGGAAGAGGCCCTTGCCGGGGAAAAGCGCGGGACTTCCGAATCCCTTGAGGAAGTCCGTTCCTTTGCTAATCTCAACGCCCCTTTTTCAAGCCTTGATCAGCTTTCCTATCTGACGCTCCGTATAGGAAAACTCGATCCGCCGGGGCAGGACGCGGTAAAACAAGCCCTCGGCGGCCGGGCCGCGCTGATTCCCCTTGGACAGGGCAGGGTCGTTGCCGCCGCGTCACGAAAGGGCCGTTTTGCCCTTGATTCGGAACTTAAAAAAGGGAATTTTGTCCCCATCGCTGTTCCGCCGGATTTCAGGGGCGTTCCCCCCGAACTGCTTTCCGGCCTTGAAAAGCGCGAGGGAGAACTGGACCGGGACCTTGTTCTTGTCGCCGAGGAAAAAAACACCCTCCGGGAAACATACGGCGGGGAACTCAGGCGGCTCTGCGCCTCGTATCTCATGGCATCAATCACCGAGGACATCAAGAGCGGCCTTCCCGCAAGCCGGAGCGTCTATATACTTTCGGGCTGGGTTCCGGCGGACAAGGTGAAGGCGTTGACCGGCGAAATACTCGCGGTCTCCGGGGGAAGGGCGGCGGTCTATGCCTATGACCCGGATGAGCTAAAGGCCGTCAGGGAAGGGAAGGAGAAGGTTCCTGTGTCCCTCAGCCACGGCGCTTTTGTGCGGGGTTTTGAACCCCTGGTGTTTTCCTACGGGGCGCCTCTCTACGGAACCATAGACCCTACGCCTGTTGTGGCGTTCTTTTATACCCTGCTTTTCGGCATCATGTTCGGCGATCTTGGCCAGGGTTTCGTGCTCCTTGTCCTGGGCCTCCTCATCGGCCGCGTGCAATCCCTGAAAAAATTCCGCGTTTACGCGACGCCCCTCATTGCCGTAGGCGCTGCCTCCATGGTTATGGGCTTTCTGTACGGCGAGGTCTTTGCCCAGGAAGGACTTCTGGCCCTTCCCAGCCGCGCCATTACCGGGTTTCTGTTCGGCAGGGAACAGGAGGTGATTATCCGCCTCATGCCCGAGAAGGGCAGCCTGAATCAGCTTTTCATGTTTTTCGGGTTTACCGTTTCGGTGGGCGTGCTGCTCAATTCCATAGGGCTTGTGATTAACATTATCAACAAGTTCTCCCTGAGGCGCTACAGCGAGGCGTTCTTTTCAAAGACAGGCCTTGCCGGGCTTGCCTTCTTCTGGTATGCCCTTTTTGCCGCCCTGAGGCTTGCCGCCTTTGGAGGCCGTTTTTCCTGGTTTGACGCCCTGGGGCTTGGCCTTCCCGTTGCCCTCATCGCCTTTGGCCCGCTCCTCTCCGGCCTCTTCCCCGGTGGAAAGCCCCCGGAAGAAGGCCTTCCGGTGTTTTTCATTGAAGGCGTCGTGGAGATACTTGAGGCTGTTTCTTCCTATCTTTCCAATACGGTCAGCTTCCTCAGGGTAGGGGCCTTTGCCCTTTCCCACGCGGTGCTGAGTTTCATCATATTTACCCTTTCGGGAATGGTGGTCCGGACGCCCGGAGGACCCCTCTGGTCCTTCATCATAGTCATCTTCGGAAATCTGGTAATCATCATTTTGGAAGGCATGATTGTAGCCATTCAGGTAGTACGTTTGCAGTACTATGAATTTTTTAGCAAATTCTTTACCGAAACCGGAGTACCCTACAGGCCCTTCGCCTTTCGTAAAGATAAAGGAGTCTGTTAATGAAACGAAACGCAATCCTTGTAAGCGCCCTGCTGCTCTTCCTCATGGCGCCGGTCTTTGCCCAGGAAGCCGAAGCTCCCGCGCCTGAGGCAGGGGGAATGGTCCAGGCCGTTAAATATATAGCGGCGGCCCTTGCCGTGGGCATCGCCTGTATAGCCGGCGGCATAGCAGTGGGTCAGATAGGCGCCGCCGCCCTGGGAGCGATGAGCGAAAATCCCGAGGTGTCGGGCAAGGCCCTTCCCTTTATCGGACTGGCCGAAGGCATCTGTCTCTGGGGTTTCCTTGTGGGGATCCTGATTCTTATTCTGTGATGGAATATTATTTTATCGGCGACCCTGAGATACTCACCGGCTTTCGCTTTGTCGGCGTGGACGGCGGCGCGGCGACCGGCGCTGACGCGGCCCTGGCCCTGTTCAGGAAGATTACCTCGGGACGCGACCCTGTTACGGACACGGTGCTTCCCACCGGCGCCTGCAAGGTGCTCATACTCACCGAAGAGGTAGCCATGTGGCTTGGCGATGAGCTTACCGAGTGGCAGCTTTCGGGCCGTTATCCCCTGGTGGTGGAAGTTCCGGGGACGCTGGGAAGAATAGAAGGCCGGGGAACCCTGGTTGATTCCATACAGAAAGCCGTAGGAATCAGGGTATAGGCAGAATATGGAAGAACTTCAATCCCTTGATGTGCTTGACCGGGAGATACTCGAAGACGCCCGGAAAAAAGCGGACCGCATACTTAAAACCGCTGACGATACCCTCAAGACCCGGAATGGGGAATGGGCCTCAAAAACCGAAACCGATGTATCTGAACTGGTCCGTAAATCAAAAGAAAGGATGAAGCGGGAGCGGGATGAGATTATGGCCCGTCTTCCCCTGGAAAGGCGGCGCATAGGGCATGAAAAGATAGAGGCCCTGCTGGTCCAAAACACCGGGGATTTTTTCAGGGGACTTCCCCGGCAAAAAATCCTTTTTCTCCTGGAAAGGGAACTTGCTGTCCGCGCGGTGGAGCTGCCTTCCCTGAACCTTACGGCGCTGTGCCGGGGCCTCACCGAAGCCGAAGCCGGGGATATACTCGGCAGGGTTCTCGCGCCGGGAAGCTGGACGCGCGGGAGGGATGCGGCCTTTGAGAAGGAAGGCGCGTTTCCCGCCATAAGGATAGATTCCCCCTTTGTCCGTATTACCGCCTCCATTGATATGCTCGCGGAAACGCTGCTTGAGGAAAAACGTGCCGAACTGGCCGGCGCGCTTTTCGGTCCCCTTTTGCCGGACCTGACCATGCCGGGTAATACCGTGTCCGGCAGTACCATGTCTGGCATGCCGGGCCCTGTCCGGCCTTCCGGCGGAGGCAGTGATGATTGAAGGCTCTGTCATACGGATTTCAGGCCCCATAGTACGGGCTACGGGCCTTGGCGCGGCGGGGCTTTTTGACCTCGTCGAGGTAGGCGGCAGGCGTATCATTGGCGAGATAGTACGCATTGAAGGCCAGGACGCGGTCATTCAGGTGTACGAGGACGATACTGGACTGAAAATAGGCGCGAAGGTTTTTTCCACAGGCCGCCCCCTTTCGGCGTGTCTCGGACCCGGCCTCATGGGGACCATTTATGACGGCATTCAGCGACCGTTGGAATTCCTCTACAAAACATCAGGCGCCTTTCTTGATCCCGGAGCCCGGGGCGAACCGATGGACAGGGAAAAGCGCTGGGAATTCATACCTGATGCGGACCTTGTTTCGGCCCTGGAACGCGAAAAAGCCGTTCCCCTCGCGCCGGGCATGGTCCTGGGGACAGTGAAAGAAACAGAGAGCGTTACCTGTAAAATCATGGTTCCCCCGGATATACAGGGCGG
>JAISDF010000199.1 GCA_031265025.1 Spirochaetaceae bacterium | reverse complement strand
GAATAAAGATCGGCCAGGCTGTTCACCCGCATGCCGTCAACAGAGGTGATGATGTCGCCGCCTATGTAGATGACGCTTGATCCGTAGCGTACCGGGTCAGTGCCCTGGCGGAGTCCGGCCCGTTCCGCGTAACCGCCCCTGCCGGTCCTGGAAACAAGCAGGCCGGTATTGACCGGAAGTTTGGCATAACGCACCAGGGAGGGAAAAAGCTGCACCAGGGAAGCGTCTATCCAGCCGCGCCTCACTCTGCCGAACTGTATCAGTTCGGAAACTACCCGTATGGCGGTGTTTACCGGAACGGCGAAACCTATGCCCACCGAGCCCCCTGACGGCGAATAGATCATGGTGTTAATCCCTATCATGCGCCCCTGGGAATCGAGGAGGGGTCCTCCCGAATTGCCCGGATTAATCGAAGCGTCGGTCTGTATCATATCCCTGATGATATTCTGGCGGGAGGTCTGTATGGGCCTTCCCAGCCCGGAGACTATGCCCACCGTGAGGGTCCTCTCCAGGGCAAAGGGATTGCCTATAGCCATGACCTTCTGGCCCACCTTGAGGTTTGCCGAATCGCCGTAGGGTATGGTCTTGAGTTCCGTTCCCGCGGGAGGATCGAATTTAAGCACCGCCAGGTCGTTTTCGGGATCGGTCCCTATCACCTGGCCCTCGTATTGGCTGCCGTCGGCAAGGTTGATAAAAACCTTGTAGGCGTTTTCGATGACATGATTATTGGTAAGAACATACCCGTTAAGGTCGATTATGGAACCTGAACCTGATCCGCCCTCCTGGGGTATGGGCTCAAGGAACCAGTTAATCGCCACCGTCTCTGTGGTGATATTCACCACGGCCTCGTTGAGCTGCTCATAAACGGCGATATTCTCCCGCTCATCCTCGCTGAAAGCGGCAAGTTCGGCGGTTTTGATGAGCCTGGGATCGACATGGGCCGTCTGCGTGAGCCGGAACGTTTCCTGGCCCGCGGGAGCAGCCTCCGCCTCCGGGACATTCCGGTTTTCCCCGCCCCTGAAAAGGGGAAACTTGACTATGCCCAGCCCAATGGCAAGCATTATCACGATAAGGCCGCTTAACGCGCAAAAAAAGAAAACTTGTCCACGGCTATAAAGTCTCATAGGCAGAACCCCCTGTATGTAAGTATATCAAAAAACCGTGTCATGGGGAACTCCACACGCGGCGGCCTGACCGCGTGCGCGGGCGGGCCTGACGTTTTGGCGTTCCGGTGCTATGATAGTAGTATGAATGTATCAGGATGTTTTTTCAAAGATGCCGCGCTTCTTGCCGGCTTCGCGCTCCTTGCCGGTCTTGGACCGGTTTCCTGTAAAAAAGAAGCGCCGCGGACAGGTCCTTCTTTTGAGGAACCGGCTCCGGTAACAAGGGCCCAAAGCGCCGAGGCGGTTTTTGTCCAGGGTTACGCGGAATTTGAACGGAACGGCTTACGGGAACGCCTTGAGCAGGGCGCCCGGCTTGAAGGCGGTGATATCATCATCGCCGGGGACGACGCTTCGGCGGAGCTGGAATTCGCTTCCCTGGCGAATATCCGTATGCTCCCCGGTTCACACCTTGTTATAAGAAATTTTTTTGAAGTACGCGGCGGAACGGAAAAACAGGGACTGGAACTTTTCCTCGAAAAAGGCGCGGTTCTTGCCAAGGTGCAAAAACTAAACGCGGACGATGAATTCTATATAGCCACGCCCAATTCTCTCAGCGCGGTCAGGGGAACCCGCTTCCTCCTCAGCTATGAGAGCGGCGCGGGAAGCTCTCCAGCCTCCGGTTCAACACCTGGCTCCGTACAGGCGGAAAAGACCACTTTGGCGGTACAGGAAGGCGAAATGGCCTTTCTCCCCTCAGGGCCTGTCCTGAAAGCCATTCAGGAGGAACGGACGGCCGATCCTGTTTCAGCGGCGGCCTTTGAGGAAGCCCTTGCCTTGGCCCCCCGCGCCGTTGCCGGTGAGGAGGCCCTCATTCCGGGGGCCGCAGAAGGGGCGGCCTTTGACAGCCTCATGGAAGATGTGCGGAACGGGAGCGGGCGGGAACTATCAGGCGAAACCAGGCGCCTCATACAGGAAGCCCTCATGCGCTACAGCCCGGTTGCCCTGGGTTCTTCTTCGGCGGTTCTTCTTGATCTCATGGACCATGTGCGGGACCCCGGCACAGGATACTCGATCCTTCCCGCCGCGCTTCCCGCCCGCTTTATCGCGGCGTACAGCGAAGGCCCCCAGGCTCCGGCCGTCAGGGCCCCGGTCAGGCAGAGCGAAATTCCCCCAAAGCCGTATCCCGCCATGCTCTGGGAAAAGCAGCTTGAAAGCCGGTCTCCTGTTGACAGCATAGACCGTTCCGGCCGGGTGCTCTTTGTTATGGACGCCTCAGGTACGGCCTACGGCATATCCGAAACAGGGTCCCTGCTCTGGGAGGCCGGCGAAGCCGTGGCCCTTAGCGGCCTTGATGACGGCGCGGCCCTTACCGGCGGCACGGGCCTTTCGGTGCTCGACTCAGGCAGCGGCGAAAGCCGGGGCTTCTATCCCTTTAACGGCTGGGCCGGCCTTCCCCGTTCAAGGGGCATTCCTGTACCCCAGGGCATAGCGCTGGCAACTCCCCGTGGCGTTACGATATGCCGCCAGGAAAACGCCCAGCTCATACGGGAAATACCCGTAGCCGGAGGCATCATTTCTTCGCTCATCCTCGCCGGGCGGGAACTCGCCGGCATCAACGGCCAGGGCAGAATCGTGATCATTGACGCCGCCGCCGGAGCGATACGGCTTGAAATCCCCTCGGACCTGGGGACAGAGGTCTACACGCCCTGTTACGGGGACGGCGTTGTCTACGGAACCAACAGGCAGGGGCGGATCATTGCCGTTGACCTGCAAACCGGAGCTGTCAGGTGGGAACGGAATCTTGAAAACGGCATACGCGCTGAACCGGAACAGGACGCTTCCAGGCTGTACCTGTGGACCAGCGCCAATATCCTGGTGCGCATAACAAAGGCGGACGGCAGCGACGCCGGCGTCCCCATCCCCAATGTAGAATCCGCGCCCCTCCTTGCCAACGGCAAACTCTACTTCGGCGGCCCCGGCGGAACCCTGGTCAGCGCCGACCCGGCCAGCGGCAGGATACTCAAAACAAGCCCCATGCCCGGCGCGACAAGCGCGCGGCCCCTTCTCGTGGGAAATGTCCTTTACGCGGGAACTTCTGACGGCAGGCTCATACGCCTTGACGCGGCGCAGCTATAACTACGCCCCGGAATCGCCGATACTTAACAGAGAAGGAAAGAATATGGCAAAACCGGCGCTGAAATACGGAATACTGGCCTTTCTCTTGACCGCCGCCCTTGGAAGCGTCCCGGCCCAGAGCGCGATCCGGGCCGCGGACAAACCGACCGGGGAAATTTCCGATGATTCGGCCTTGAGGATAAGCCTTGCCGACGCCTGGTTCAACGAAATACCTTCCAGGGTGCTGGGCCGGGGGCGTGAACTGTACCGGCTTCCCGGCGGAGACCATATCGAAGTCAGGTCTGAACGGGGAAACTCAGGCGAATTCATGGTGATTCTCGCCAGGGGCCGGAACGGAAACTATCCGGGCTGGATACAGGGCTCGTGGATACTCACGAGGAGCGTCTCCGACGGCAAACCCGGCCGTATCAGGGTATTTCTGCGCAGCGACCCCTATACCTATGTTCAATTTAGTCCCCTGGACGACGGGCGGAGCCGTATGGACGTGGTGCTTTACGAAGGCTACGCGGCGCGTTCCCTTACCGTAGCCCTTCCCTTTACACAGCTCCTCGTTTCCCCGCTGGAAGAAATTTTCTCCCTGCTTGGCGCCCGCTTTCCCAGGCGCTATTTTGACCCTGACCCTGATCTTTACCGGGACGCGCGGAATTTTGTGTACCGGGTCAGGGAGCGGCTTCCTGAACTCAGCTTTGTTGATGACGGCGCCAGGGACGAGGAGGGCCGCTATGTTTATATCAACAACCTTGCCCTCCAGAACTCCGGCGCGCCTGATTCAGGCGGGCTTAACTGTTCGGGCTTTGCCAAATGGATAGTGGACGGCATTCTGCGGCCCGTTACCGGGAAACGGCTTGCCATAGACCCCCTCAAGGCCCCCTACGGCGAGCGCGGTTCTTCGTTTACCGAAGCCTGGGAGCGGTCCAGGGACCCCTATTTCGGCCTTGACTGGACCCGTAACCTTGCGGCGGCCGCGGCCCGGACCTTGAGGACGCCCGGTTTTGAGAATCTTGATGAACTTGAAGTCCGCGTTGACCGTACCGCCAATGTGATTATGCGCGAGGGGGGACAGAGCTCCGTCCGTTCCTATCCGGGCTTTCTCCCCGACGCCGGTTTCGGCATCGAGGGCCTCCACGCGCTGCTCTATACCCTGGCTGTTGACGAACCGGGAAAAATCTACCTTGCTTCAATAAATAACGAACTGGGCGCGCCCACTACCCAGGCGAATCCGCGGGGCGCTCCCCGGCTCAGGCAGCACTTCCATGTGGCCGTTCTTGTTCCCTACTTTACCGAAAGCGGGGTGTTTCAGGTCGCCCTTTTTGAGAGCGCCGAAGAAACCAGTTTTACCCGCTTCAAAAACCGCTATCCCGGCCACTATGTCAATCTGACCCGCATACCTCTGGAAGCCGCCTTTGACCCCTAATAAAATTGAACCATAGGCTTTTTGCCCGCTTACCTGATCACCATGACCTTGCGTATCTCGTCAATATCAGGCCCCACGATGCGGATAAAGTACATGCCTCTGGCGACAATGTTGCCGCCCTCGTTCCTTCCGTTCCATTCAACCGTATACGCCTCACTGCTTGAACTCTGGTTTCCCCGCTGAAGCACCTTGACAAGGTTGCCGTCCAGGGTAAAGACCTGTATAGTTACCCGGCCTCCCCTGGAAAGATTATAGCGCAGGAA
>JAISDF010000157.1 GCA_031265025.1 Spirochaetaceae bacterium | reverse complement strand
TGCCGGCCAGGGGTTCCACCACTTCGATAAATTTTGCCGGATGGGCGGTTCCCAGTATTGCCAGGGAGCACTGGGGAAGGCCGCCCTGCCTGGTGAGTTCGTCCGCGCCTCTCCAGCCCACGGCGCCGTGGGGGTCGAGAAAATAGGCCGCTTCGCAACGGACCTGCCGTATGGTTTCCCTGGTGGCCTCGTCGCTTACCCATACGCCCTGTATGCTTTTCCTGAGTTCATCATAGGACCAGTGGGAAGCCATGCGTTCAAAATTACTGGGAGCGCCCACATCCATGGCGTTGGATATGGTCGCCTGTGAGGGCCGGGGCCTATAGTCGCCGTTTGCCAGATAGTCGGGAACGGTTTTGTTGATATTGGTGGCGGCGATAAAAAGCGCAATGGGCGCACCCATTGCTTTGGCGTACAGACCCGCCGTAAGGTTCCCGAAATTTCCCGAGGGAACCGAGACGATGAGCCCCCGGTAATAATCCCCCTTGCCGCCGGAAGCGCTGTCCCGCCTGACCGGAGTACTGTCCCGCCTGCCGGACGCGCCGTTAGCCGCTACGCGGGGCGTTGCCTCCCCGTCGGGATCGCTCCTGCCCGAGGCGGCCCTGCCAGCGGCCGCGGCGTAGTACGCCGCCTGGGGAATAAGCCGCGATATGTTGATTGAGTTGGCCGACGAGAGGGTCAGATGCTTTTGCAGGTCTTGGTCGGCAAAGGCCGCCTTGACCAGGGCCTGACAGTCGTCAAAACTCCCTTCGACAGCCAGCGCTTTTATGTTCCCCTTGAGACCGGCTATCTGCTTTTCCTGGAGGGGCGTAACCCTTCCCTTTGGATAGAGTACAGTTACCGAAATGCCCTGGACGCCGAAAAAGCCGTCGGCCACGGCGCCGCCTGTATCGCCTGAAGTGGCGACGAGTATACTCAGGGGCTTTGATTCGCCCCGGCGCAGGTACGAAAACGAGCGGGCCATAAAACGGGCGCCGAAATCCTTGAACGCCGCCGTGGGGCCGTGAAAGAGTTCCAGCATGAAACGGTCCCCCACAGTAACCAGGGGCGCCCCGAAGGGATAGGCGTCGCGGACCATGTCTCCAAGGACCGCGTCGGGAATTTCGGGATGCACATAGGGCCTGATGGTTTCAAAAGCTATATCGGGGAATTCCATTGAACCAAGGGAACTGAGTACGCTCCGCGGATACGAAGGAATTTCTTCGGGGACAAAAAGACCGCCGTCCGGGGCAAGGCCCGCGAGGGCCGCCTGGGCATAGCCAGCCTGATGTGAGGCGCTCCGGGTGCTGTAGTAGCGCATGGTTTACCTCAGCTTTTTCCTCATGTTGCGCCGGGAATTCCTGTCCGCCCTGCGTTCATCTTCTTCCCCGGTTTCTTCCGGCGCCTCTTCAAAGACCAGGGGCGCGGCGTCGCGCATGCGGGACGCGGCCCACAGCCACAGGAGGCTTCCGGCTATCATGAGGAAGCAGAGTATCTGGCCGGTGCTGAAATTAAAGAACGACGAAAAGAGGGCCGGCGGAGCGTTGGTCCTGACCAGTTCTATGCGGTAGCCTATGTCCGCGTCGGGGGTTCGAAAATATTCAATAAAGAAACGGAATACCCCGTAACCCAGGAAATAGACGCCCATGGAAAAACCCCTGAACGGCCGCCTTTTGCGGAACAGCCAGAGTATGGCCCAGAGTATGACGCCTTCAAACAGGGCTTCGTAAAGCTGAGAGGGATGGCGGGGGAGGTTGACTTCGGCGCCTTCAATGGCTATGCCCGCCTTGAGGGCGATGTTCCTGACCCATTCCAGCCTGGTCGAAAATTTCTCCGCGTAGGGAAAGATCATGCCCAGGGGTCCCGCGCTGACCCTGCCGTAGAGTTCGGCGTTGATAAAGTTCCCCAGCCGCCCGAAGGTATAACCCAGGGGTATGGCAGTGGCGACCATATCGCTTATGTCCCTGAGGGGGAAGCGCTTTTTTTTGCAGTACAGCAGTACCGCCAAAAGACAACCGATGAGGCCGCCGTGGTAACTCATGCCCTGGAGACCGGTAAAAACACCGTTACGGAAGGGCCAAAAAATAAGCCAGGGGGAACGGACATAGGTATCGTCGGTTTCGTAGACCAGGGTAGAAAAAATCCGGGCGCCCACCAGGAGACCCAATATGCCCCAGAAAAAAAGGCCCGATATATCGTCCTCGCTCAACGGGTAGTTCTGTTCCTTTATCTGCCTCTTGACCAGAACATACGCAATGCCGAAGGCGATGAGGTACATGAGCCCGTACCAGCGGAACGGCAGTCCGGGGATGATTTCGGGATGAAGCCAGGACGGAAAATTAACAGCCAGTAACATGAAAGCCCCTTCTTCAAGCTGCGGGTTTCTCAACCGAGCGGTTTTTCCTGTATACGGCCCTGCTCACGGTCAAAATAGAAAATCACCCGGCTTCGCTTTTGTTTAACTTCATAATAGCGGTCATGGCTTTCCATGACCACCCCCGGAAAAACGGTTCCCCGTACCGTTATTTCCGAATCGTGGTGTTCTTCAAATTTTTCCCTTAAATTGAACACCTTGAGATTGTACTGTTCCAGGATTTTCATCAGCCGCAGTTTTGCTGTCCGGGCCTCCGCCAGCTCCATGCCGGCGGCAGCTTTTATCCTTTCATCGGCCTCAAGAAGATGAGCCCTGATTTTTTCGATTTCGCGTTCGCTTACTTCAATCTGGTCCTTTATTAGATAATCCTGCCCAAAGGAAATTTCTGTCCTGTTTCCCTGTTCCGATCCTATGCTGGCGGCGTCTACGCCCCGCCGGGCCTTGCATACCCCGCCTACAAGACGGCCCTTTTCGCCGTTGAGAATCAGGCGGCCGTTGGTCTTTATGTTGCAGAGTATGCAGCCGTTCCTGACCGTTATGTCCTCGACAGCCATGAGGGTCGCCTGTTCGGCAAAGGCGGCTTCAATGGTGGTCCGGGCCCGTATAATGCCCTTGCCGCCACCTATGACGCCTCCGGTTATGACCACCCTGCCCCCGGCGGAAACAAGGGAGGATTCGGCTCCTTCCCCGATCAGCACATCCCGGCTTCCCATGACTTTGAATCCCGGGGAGACCCTGCCTGAAACATGTATTTCTCCGGAGAATTTGATGTCCCCTGTGGCAAGCCCCACATCGCCCTTGACCGTGTGGAGGGTGATGATTTTAAGAACATTGTCCTTAAAGGAAAGCTCCCCTGAAGTGGCCGCCACAAGGCGCGTGATTTCCCCTGAGGGAACTTCCTTTATTGAATCGTCGTGCCCGATTGTTTCGCGCGCCCCCTGTTCGGCCGCGAGGACCGCGCCCCGGACATCATAGCCGTTCCGCCCGGCGTCGCCTTCCCTGGAAAGTTCCGCCACAGGGTGTCCCGCCTCCACGGAAACAAAATGCCGCTGGTTTTTGTAGTCGGCCCTGCCTTCATCGGTAACGGTAAGGGCGCGGGAAACGTTTGGGTCAACAAGCCACTTTACCGAAGAGCCGCCGCCGGCCACCGGAACTTCGCCCCTGGCGGCCACGGCCCGTGAGGAACCCTTGGTCATGGCCTCCCGGTAGGCGTTTTCAATGGCCGCCTTGTCAAGGCCCTTGATAACGCCGGCCTCCTTGAGCGCCTCAAGTATCATCGCCGGTTTGAGGGGAACGCCTGAGCCCGCTTCTTTAACGAGGCTTATGTCCGCGCTCATAGCGTCGGCGGAAACCGTAACCGTTACCTGGGCGTCACGGTATTCGGCGGCCTGGCCCCAGAATACCCTTTCGCCGTCATGAACAAGGAGTATGCCGCTCTGGTCGGCGATGATATTCTGCCCCTGCTGATGGAGCCCCTTGTACAGCTTGATGTCCGGGTCATTCCCCGGAAGGCCCGGAAGGACAGTGCCGAAAACATCAACGCCGGGAGTTCCGGCGGCCGGGGCGCTCACCTCGACTACTTTCTGGCCCTTTTCTACCCTGGCGATATTGGTAACATCGGCCAGGGGAATAAAGCGGTCCCTGTTTACCGCAAGCTGCCACTGGGGTATGGTTTTGAGTTTTTCCAGTATGGCGTTCTTTTCCGGGTCAGGAAGAAAGGCAGAGAGGATTTTTAATTCCTTGTCCTTTCCCCTGGTTGATTCCCTGCCTTCCGCCAGCACATAAGCGTCAAGGACCAGGCTGTTGCCCCGCATAAAGGCGTTGACATCGGCCTTCACCTGTTCGGCGTTAAAGCCCTTGACGCCTGACTGCCTGATGGCGTTTGCTATAGCCTGCATACGGAGGGGCGTTCCGCCGGCCGCGCCCTTGCGGAGAAAGAGCGTCGCTTTGAGCCTGTCGGCGCTTATGTCTACCCTGGCTTCGGCCTCCTGGGACCGCACCACAGGATAAAAGGCCGGTTCCCCGCTTTGTACGGCCTGTTGTATTTTGCCGTCCAGATACGCCTCGTCCACAAGGCTTTCTTCCGGGGCGCCCTTTTCCCTAGCCAGGGCGAGTATGTCTTTTCCTTTTGGAACGGCAAAACGGCTGTCGCCGGGTTCAAACCTGAAAAAGAAGGTTATCCCGTCCGAACCCTTTTCGACATTCCAGACGGGTTTGGCAAGGGGCGTTATGTCGGCCCAGGCATCGCCGATTCTCAGCAGTCCGGCCCATTCGGCGTAAAGCTCGTTCTTTGCCCGTTTTATGCCCGCTCCCAAAAGGAAAAGCCCGTCGCCCTGCTGTCGCGGCACAATAGGCTTGCCGTACACGCTCTTTCCCGGTTTGGGCGCTTTGGGCGGCGTGAGAGTACCGAGTTTTGCCCCTTTGGGGGCATAGCGCAGTTCATGCAGCTCGGGGTCTATTTCGGCCCTTTCCCTTGTTTCCTTCCTGTCCCAGACCACGACAACTTCTTCTTTCGGGGGAAGGAAGGGAAGAAGATTGGGTTTTTTGACTATGGTTTCCCGTTTGACTTTTTCGGTTTTTATTTTGAAGATTTCAGGCGGCGGGGCCTTTGCGAGAATCTCATCGGTCAGGGGCGTAACATCGTTGGGTATGGCAAGGGTTTCCCAGGCG
>JAISDF010000112.1 GCA_031265025.1 Spirochaetaceae bacterium | reverse complement strand
CCCGAAAAAACCTTGCCCGCCACAAGGCCGGCGAAATGGGCCATGTCCACCATGAAGACCGCGCCGGACGCGTCGGCGATTTCCCGCATGCGCTTAAAATTAATCTTTCGCGGATAGGCCGAATACCCGGCAAGCAGTATGAAGGGCTTGAGTTCCCCGGCCTGCTTTTCTATGGCGTCATAGTCAAGTTCGCCGGTCTCCCTGGACACCGCATACCCGTGAACATCAAACATCCGGGACGACACATTGTAGCGGTAGCCGTGGGTAAGGTGTCCCCCTGAATAATAATCAAGGCCCAAAAGCCTCTGGCTTCCCAGGCGGGCCTTGAGTTCCTTCCACTGATCGTCACTCAGTTTGTACAGATTGGTCTCGCCGTATTGTTCCAGCGCCGGATTCTCTATCCTCGTGGTGAGTATGGCCCAGTAAGCCAGAAGGTTCGCGTCCGCGCCGCAGTGGGGCTGTACATTGGCGTACTCGGCGCCAAAAAGTTTCCGGGCTTCTTCCGCAGCCAGGCTTTCAACAGCGTCAACATTTTCGTTTCCGGCGTAAAAACGGTGCTGGGGCATGCCTTCGGCGTATTTATCGGTGAGAAGGTTCCCCATGGCAAGCTGCACCGAAAGGGAACAGTAATTTTCACTGGCAATGAGCTTGATGCGTTTCCGCTGGTTTTCAAGCTCTTTTACTATTGAAGCGGCGATTTCCGGCGCGGCCTCGGCTGTTTTTTCGAGGTTGCACAGATACGCCAAAAGGCCGGTATCCACCTGGCCGGGAGCTGTTTTGGAAAGATACGCGGCGACGGGTTTCGTGTTCATGGCTTACTCCTGGCTAAAGCATACCCCGGCGGAACGCGGGACTTCAAGGGTCCCTATACCTTGATACCCGCCCACTTTCCCTGCCTGAAGCGGAACCGCGAAAGAATATAGCAGACCGCGCCGTCGGAACTCAGGGCTATCCACACGCCGGCAAGCCCAAGTTGAAAGGGCAGATGGGGAACCACAAGGGCAAGGCTCATGAGGGGCCGCACCAAAAGTACGCCCACAATGGAAACCACCACGGCAAAGCGGGAATCACCGGCGCCCCTGAGGGCGGCGAGATACACGAAGCGGGCATTGGATATGGGATTTACCACGGCGATAATTTTCAGCATGGTTGCCGCAAGATGAATCAGTTCCTTATCGTCTGAATACAGGGACGCGATATGTTCGCCGCCGAAAAAGAGCATCAGGGCGACAAGGAGCGAAACAATATAGCTTAAATTCTGGGTCATCTTAACGTACAGCTTCGCCAAATCGGTGCGTACCCTCCCCAGGCATTGGCCTACCAGGGTAGTCGCCGCGGCGCCAAAGGCCATGCCGGTGGTAAAGGAAAGCTGCTGTATGCTCATGGCTATCATGTGGGCGGCGTAAGAATGGTCCCCAAGGGATGTTACAATCACCGTAAAAAACATAATGCCTATACGCATGACAAACTGTTCGGCAAGGGCGGGAAGGCCTATATTGAGTATACGGCCTATCATCGGTGTATCTATGCTGAACAGTTTTTTGAATTCGACGCGTACAAATTCCCTGCCGTCGAGAACCTTCCACAGGGCCATACCCAGGGCCGCGCACTGGCCGATAACCGTAGCTATGGATGCGCCGGTTACGCCCAGGGCGGGAAACCCCAGCTTGCCGCCGATAAGGCAGTAGTTAAAAAAAATGTTGACCAAATTTGAAACGGCATTATTGTAAAAGGCCGCCCTGGTATTGCCCACACCGCGCAGCACGGCGTTTATGGTAAAGGTAAGGGAAAGCGTGGGAAAGCCATACACCTGTACCCGGAGATACGAGAGGGCTTCCTGTATGGTTCTTTCGGAAATATTTTTGCCCGCGAGAAAACGCACCAGGGTTTCGCCCCCGAAAAACATGGCCAGAAACAGGATGGCGGTAATGCCCACAGTTATAACCAGCGCCTGGTTCAGCACCATGTTGCCGTTTTCCCGGTCCCGCGCCCCCTTAAAGCGGGAGACCATGGCGGTAGCGCCGACGCTCAGGGCCTGAAACGAAGCGAGCATCACAAAGCGCGGCTGGGTCACAAGGCCTACGGCTCCTATGGCGTATGACCCGAGAGACGCCACCATCATCATGTCCACCATGGAAACAAGCGATACAAGTATGCTCTCGGCGAGAGCCGGCCAGCTCAGATTGATAATCAGAGCCCGCCGCCCCGCCTGAGATTCAGTTTCAATATCATGTTCCATGCTCACTGTGGATCTACACCGCCTCGTACCGTATCTTACCACCCATAATATCATCGGAAAGGAATTTTTGGCAGCGGTCAGCGGTGGGGGTACAGTTGACGCCGCAGAGGGCGCCGCAGACAGCCTGGGGGTACTGTCTGCGGTTTTGCTCTATGGCGTGGAGCATTTCGTGGTAGGATATGAGCGAATCAATGCCGGAGAGGGCCATATCGGCGTACAGCGGGGCGGTAAGGGCCGCGCGGACAGTACGGGTAAGGCAGGGGAACTCAAGGCCGCCGGGCATGGGGTCGCAGGGGATTCCTATGTTTGCCTGGAGAGCCATTGACGCGGCGTTCTGGACCTGGGCGCCCGTGCCGCCGGCCATCCACACGACAGCGCCCGAAGCCATGGCGCAGCAGACGCCCGACTCGCCGACACAGCCCGAGACGCCCGAGGCGCGGGCATGGGTAAAGGCTATGGCGCCAAGACCTGCCGCCACGGCAAGGCCTTCAAGCTGCTTTTCCCTGCTGAAACCCCGCGCTTCCCGCACGGCTTCGAGGGCCGAAAAAAGATAGCCGCCGCCTGTTCCCATGGGGCCGGGAACTATTTTTACGCCGGGAATTTTCGCGTTTACCGAAAAGGCGTAGTCCATGATCCTTGACGCCAGGGGGTCTTGCAGAACCTTTCCTTCCTTTTTGTAGGTGTTCCAGAGGCGGCCGTAGACCGGAAGAAGCGGCGTATCGGGAACCTTGTCATAGCCCAAAATTTCCAGGGCATGAATCTGGTAGTCGAGTATGCCCCGTATATATTCAAAATAATCCCATATCTCTTTTTCGCTCCAGAGCGAAAAGTTCTGCTCATACCGTACCGCGGCGTCCGCAAAGGAGATGCCTTCCTGTTCCGCGTAGGCTATCCATGCATCAACGGTTGTAAAGAGCTGCTCCTTCCTTCCTGAAAAACTCACCACCGGAAGCAGGGCGGGAAAAACACGATAGTCATCAGGGGAAAAAAGCGCCCCAAGTTCATCACCGGACAGGGGAGCGGAAAATTCAATAAAAAGGGCTTTTTCGTTTTTTTTGCCTGCGTATTCTTTTTTTTCCACAAGACTGCCGGCATGCGCGGCAAGGAATTGTTCAAGCTGTGCGGCATAACGCTCAGGGCCCCGGAGCAGCAGGGCGTGGGTATCGGCCTGCCACCTTACGGGAAAGCCGTTTATTTCATAGCTGGTGATCATGCCGCCGCCTATGGAAGCGCCGATAAAGTTTCCCCTCTCGCCCGACCTGCCTTCAAGATCAAATTGAACCGAATCAGGATACCCGTTCTCTTCGTCAAGGATGCCGAATTCATAGGAGACGCCTTTTTCGCGGGCAAGTTCGTGGGCCCTGAAGAGCCGTTCGTCATCAGTGGCAAAATCCTGGAGCCCGCCGAGATAGCCCCGGTCCTCCATCATGTTCCCCAGTTTGCGGAAGTTCTTCCTGTCATTGGGGTTAAAGCGTATTTTGGCCCTTTTAAGGCCGCTTGTTATGCTGTGGGACGCGGCCCGCGCGACGCGGCTCGTACCGGCAAAACTTCCCGAGGAGCCGGGCTGCATGACCGGCCCGAATACATCGTTAAAAAAATCAGGATAAAACAGCTTGGGCATGGGTTCTCCCTTATATGGCCTCCGCCGGGCTCAAAAAATCTTTGGTCTTCATCAAAAACTGCCTGGTCCGTTCTTCCCTGGGGTGATTAAAGAGATTGGCGGGACTGCCGTCCTCGATAATGCGGCCGTCGTCAAGGAACAGGACACGGGTGGCAACATCGTTTACAAAGCGCATTTCATGGGAAACAAGTATCATGGTCATGCCCTGCCGGGCTATGCCGGTAATAACATCGAGGACTTCCGAAACCCATTCGGGGTCCAGGGCGCTGGTCGGCTCGTCAAAAAGCATTACCCTGGGGTCCACAGCCAAAGCCCTCGCTATGCCCACCCGCTGCTGCTGGCCTCCCGAAAGGCGGGCGGGGTATTCTCCGGCCTTGTCCAGCATGCCTACCCGGTCAAGGATTTCCCTTCCCCTGTTGTCAGCCTCGGCAGGGGACAGTTTTTTTACCACAATGAGGCTTTCCGTCACATTCTGGAGGGCCGTCTTGTTTCTGAAAAGGTTGTAATGCTGAAACACCATCGAAGACTTTGAACGCAGGGCGTGTATGCCCGCCCCTGACGCCGAAGAAGCGGCAACGGTTTCCCCGTCTACGGTAACGGAACCGGAATCGGGCTTTTCGAGCCAGTTTATCGTGCGCAGGAGGGTAGTCTTGCCGCCCCCTGACGGTCCTATAATCGAAACTATCTCGCCCTGTTCCACCGAGAGGTTTATCCCCTTCAGCACCTGATTCGGGCCGAATGACTTGGTTATATCCTCAAGACGCACCATCATGCGGCTATGGTCCTCTCATAACGCCGGCTTGCTTTTTCAAGCCTCGAAAGGAGGCGGGAAACAAGGGTACAGATAATCCAGTACAAAATCGAGACCACCACATATATCTCGAAGAAGCGGTAGCCCCGGGCGCCTATTATTTTTGCCCTTGCCATGAGGTCCACGATGGAAATGGTGAATACCAGGGATGTCTCCTTGATAAGGGATACCAGGGTATTTGCCAGCGGGGGAATGGCTATGGTGAAAGCCTGGGGAACCACTATACGCCGCAATGCCTGCCATACGGTCATGTTGACGCTGTAGGCCGCCTCAAGCTGCCCCAGATCCACGGCAAGCAGCGAACTCCGTATGGTCTCCGACATATAGGCCCCGGCGTTAAACGCAAGGGCCGTTATGGCAAACACCATGCGGGGAACGCCGTTTATGTTAAAGCCGGTTCCCAATCCGGCGTTAAGGGCCCTGAGGAAAAGCGGTATGCCGAAATAGGCCAGCATAATCTGTACCAGCATGGGGGTTCCCCTGATGTATGATACATAGACCTTGCAGACCGGCGTAAGAATTTTTATGTTGAAGTACCGTATCAGGCCCACTGCCAGGGCTATGATAAAGCCAAAGACAGCGGATATAAAGGCAAGCAAAAGGGTTACCGGAAGGGCGGTGAGGATTTCCGGAACCGATCCTATCATAAAGACAGGATCAAAAATTTTTCCCATACCGCCGCCTCCTTAAACCCGGCCTGTACGCCGCTCTGATAAAACCTTAGCGGTTGGCCTCAAGGGCCTCCCTTGTTGAATAATCCTTTCCGAAGAAATATTTTTGTGATAATGCCGCAAGCGTTCCGTTATTGAGCAGGGTTTCAAGGGCCCCGTCAATGCGGTCCCGCAGCCGCCGGCCTTCCTCTGTCTTGGGAAAGAGCAGATGTATGGAATTTGCCGGTAGTTCCGAAGCCGTAACGCCTTCAATCTTATACCCCAGAGAATCAGCGGTCAACTGGGTGGTAATAATACTGCTTAAAGTAGCGTCCACCCTGCCGGTCTCGATTTCGGTCAGGGCATTGACGATATTTCCGTCGGTGTAAACGATTTCGATTCTCGCGCCGGTCCGCGCTATGTACTGCTCAAGCTCGGTGGTGGTATTGGTTCCGACTCCTGCGGCGACTTTTTTGCCGTTAAGGTCGGCCAGGGAACGAATGTCCCGCCTCCCTGCCTTATACACTATCTGGGTGCCTCCCCAGAGATAGGGCACTGTGGAGAGGTAGTACTTTTCTTCCCGTTCAGGCCGCCAGGCAAGATCGCTGGCGATAAGATTAAAGGCCCCTCCTTCCAGGGCTACGAAGATTCCATCCCAGGCAGTGGGGATAAATTCAAACTCCAGCTCAGGAATAAGCTCATCCACAGCCCTGACCACGGCCACATCATAGCCATCGGCCTCGCCCGTTTCGGTAACAAAGTTATACGGAGGATAGGCCCCCTCGGTTCCCACCTTGATGATCCGGGAACCGCCCGTGTCCTGTCTGGGCCCGGCAAAGCCAAAACCCGCAACCGCAATCAACAATACCGCGACACTGCCCAACTTTTTCATACAAAACTCCTTAGGATGTGAATTTCAGGCCCCCGCTCACCAGAGAGACAGGCCTTTTTAAGGTCCTATTAAACCTATGTAAATAATATGTTATAATGAAAAAACAGTCAAGTAGCCGCTCAAAAGGGAACGGCTTTACCAGACCTTGGGCGTAAAGTTTTCGGGGGCGGTGATCCTGACCGTGTCGCCGGAAGGTTCTATCAAATAAAAGCCCTTTTCAGGCACATATTCCCGCATATCCCCCGTGACCACAACCGCCGCCACCGCGCCCAGGAGTTTCCGTCTGTCGTTCCGCTCATCAAGATAGGTCCGGAGTATCCCCATACGCCGGACATGTTCCTCCACGTCCCGCCTGCGCAGCCGCGATTTGATTTCCACCACCATCACGAACTCGCCGTTTTCAAGCCAGATGTCAGCCTCCGTCAGGGCCTTTCCGGCGCGGTCAAAAAATTCCACATCGGAACCGGCTCTGGAAAAGGTATAGCCCAGGGTCCTGAATTTTTCCAAAACATTGGGTCTTACCAAATGTTCGGCCAGTTCGCCAAAACGGTTTCCCAATTCCCCGATTTGCTTGTCTGTCCTGGCTGTCATTTCCTGGATTTTCCGGTCTGTTTCCCGCATCTTCCGGTCGGTCTCCTGAAACATGGCCCAGACATCCTCAAAAGTGAGCCCCCGGGCAGGTTCCCGTATTTGTCCCATGTCTCCCATACTGCCGCTCCTTACTCAAATATACCCCAAGCCGCGTCTGGCGGCAACGAGGGACCGGAACAACAATCCGGCCTTACCTATATACGGCGTGACAAAGGATTTTGCTTTAATTCCCGGTCCGGGCCAGGGTAAATCTGATAACAAACTCTCTGGTCTCATGTGCCGCAAGTTCAATATTGTTATAGGAGAATCCTATAGCGCTGTCCTCGCCGCTTATGCTTGCCCTTCTGTCGGTATAAATATAGTCCAGGTGGGTCCCCAAACCCCATTCCCCAAGCCACAGGGTATCAACAGGCGTTATGCTGCTGCCTGATTCACCGATAAACATCAACTCAAGCGTCGGGTGCGACGGTGAATCGGCCATATACGCCCCATAGGCTGTATGAACAAGAGGCGCATGGTCGTTGTCATTAATCATGACATCCGTTGACGCGCCGAATTTTTGTCCGCGTACCGCATAGGTATTGGGGTTGTGGAGAAGATGCCGTAACTGCAAATAAGGGACGCCCTGATCATACACAAATTCAGGCCTTACTGTCAGTTCTACGCCGCTCTGTTCGTCCTTCTGATACCCGTTTACCATAATCCGCTGAACGCCATTCAAATCGTAAAACCAGCCGCCCTGTTCGTAGCTTGTCCACAGCCACTTATAATCCGCGCCCCTGCCGAGAATATCTATGCCGCCGTTCGGACCGCTGGCGCCTTTGCGCTCTCCCCGGTTATTGAACCTGTAAGCCAGCCGGAATGTAGGTTCGGTCCGGTATTCGGTCAGGTTTCTTGTTGTATAGTCCCCTGTTTTGCTGCCTGGAGGCAGCATTGCTATCTGCGTATCAGGAACTTCGTAGAAATTTTCCGACGGAACTACCACTATGGATATGTATTCGGTTTCGTTTATGGCCACAAAGCCATTGCCAATGGCAAGGCCGCTGACATTGCCGCCTGAGTCCACCACGATTACCGAAGGCGTACTGCTTGACCAGGATACAATGCGCCTTCCTGTCGCCAGGCCGGCTATATTTTTAGTTTCTCCGACCCTGAGTACGCTGTATCCGATTTCATGCGCCGTCCCCCGGGGCAGGGCCGCCGTACTGACAGGCGCCGCCGGGCCTGTTAAGGGAGCTTCCCTGATTATTACTTCGTTAAAACCGGCACTCCGTATCCTTTCCAGACAGAGGGCTATATCCCCGGCCCTGATGCCGCCGATTATGACCCTGGTAAAATCAAGGTATTGTTCATATACAGGATTAAGAGAGAGACGGTTAAGCCTTTCATACACCTGCTCGGCGTTTTGTCTGAGTTTAAAGGCCCCAACCTGTATCCGGTACAGGGCGGTACTGTCCACATTGGGTATTCGGCCTATTATGGCCATGTCCGTGGGGGCCTGCTGTGCCTGCGCCACTGGCGCATAACAACATACAGAAAGAAGCAACGCGGCAGCAAAAGAACGAAACATAGTCTCCTCCTCCTTAAATCTAGTGCATCATCGCGCAGATCGCGTCGGCGGACCGTCTGCCGGCCTCGCCTGAGTATTGGCAGGCCTGGTCCTTGAGGCGGTTTATGGTTTCGTGTATATCCTTCCGGGCAGCGGCGCGGTCAAGAACAGCCTCGATATTGGCAAAGGGCGCTTCCAGGGGCATACTGAGTTCCCTGATTGCCCTGAGGGTCCAGGAACCC
>JAISDF010000111.1 GCA_031265025.1 Spirochaetaceae bacterium | reverse complement strand
GAATAACAAAACCCTTCTTCGTCCTGGCTGCTTTGCTTTTGTGTTTCCAGTTTATTATACAAATTGATACCACGGGTACCAAAGACTGGAGGGAAGATTATAAGCGGCGGAATGAAATAATAAGCTTTATAGGAACAAAGCGTCTTGAGGCGGGAGCCGGCGAAGATGTAAGGGAAAGCCTGAAAGAATATATTGAAGCCAATCCAAGTTCGTTGGGCATGTTCTATACACAAAAACTCTCCCTTATTTTGGACGAATGAACCTCTTCCAACCGTTTGAGCGGGAGTCCGTGAATCTGTAAAAAGGACTGTCCGATCTACATGCAAAAATAGGCCGCGCACAGAGAATGGCCCGTTGCGCGCGGAAAATAGCCCCCCTTCTTAAACTTCTTCTCATTTAATTGACCGCGTAGCGGTCTACTTCGCGGTACATCTCCCTCTTCCGCCCCTCACCCCGGCGTGCCGTGTTTTACGGCGTTGTGTTTCCAGGCGCCGGTCATGAGGTAGATGACCGTGATGATGAGGGTTCCCAGGCTCGCCACGGGGGCGCCCAGGCCTACGCCGCGGAGGCCCATGCCGGCGTATACTCCCAAAAGGTAGCAGACCGGAATACGGAGGAGCAGCGACGACAGTATGCTGGAGATCAGGGTGAATATGGTATGCCCTCCGCCTATGAGAAAGCCGTTGATGCAGAACACAAAGGGTATGATGAGAAAATCAAAGCTGAAGGACCTGATATAGGTAACGCCGTTCTGTATCATGACCGGGTCATTGCCGAAAAGGGACAGTATGCCCGCGGGAAAGAGCTGTACCAGGACAAAGAGGGTGTAGGTAACGCAGACCGAAAACGCCGTGCCTATGCGGCAGGTCTGCACCGCCCGGTCAAGCCTCTTGGCCCCTATGTTCTGGGCGCTCATGGCGGAGATGGACGCGCTTATCGCCATGGTCGGCATGAACACAAAGCTGTTGAATTTGCCCACGGCCCCTACCGCCGCCGACGCGCTGACCCCCAGCGTGTTTACAAGGGTGGTCAGAAAAAGAAACGAAACGCTTGTAACGGCGTTCTGCGCGCAGGTAGGAAGCCCTACCTTGAAGATAAGGGCCAGTTCCCTTTTATACATTTTGAAAGAACGAAATTTAAAGTTAAACTGAAAATTGTTTTTGACCATATAGCCTATGCAGAGGAACACGCTCATGGCCTGGGAGATTACCGTGGCAAGGGCCGCGCCCGCCGCGTCCCAGTGAAAGACGGCGACAAAGATCAGGTCCAGAATCACATTGGTAACGCAGGCCGCAAGGACAAAGTAAAAGGGCTGTTTTGAATTCCCCATGCCCCTGAGTATGGCGGAAAGGGCATTGTAACCGAAGATGAAGATGATGCCTGTTACGGTGATGGTAAGGTAGCGGTCGCTTTCCTCATAGGATTCCACCGGGGTCTTTATAAGCGTAAGCACCGCTCCCTTGAAGAAGAGCATTATGACGGTGATGGCAAGGCCCAGCACCACAAGGAGGGTGATAATGGTAGCGGTAACTTTCCGTAAGCCCTCCTGGTTGTCCGAGCCTATGTACTGGCCTATGAGCACCGTGGCGCCTACGGAAAGACCTATCACCATATTGGTAAGAATAAGAGTAACCTGCCCCCCAATGTTGACACCCGACATGCTTACCATGCCGCTGAAATTACCCACAATAAGCATGTCAGCCACATTGTAAAAAGACTGCACTACGTTTGAGGCAAGAAAGGGAAGGGCAAAGAGAACGAGCTTACTCAGCACGCTGCCCCGTGAAAGATTGTTTTCTATTCTGACCATTTATAGTCCGGTTTTTTTGGCATAGGCTTTCCAACTGGTACTGAGTAAGGTTTCCAGGTCTGAATACCGGGCCTCCCATCCCAGAAGCTCCCTGGCAAGCTGTGCCGAAGCGGTAAGCCGCGCGGGGTCCCCGCTTCTGCGTCCCGCCACACGGGAGGGAATAGGCTTTCCCGTAACGCGGCGGGCCGTATTCAGCACTTCCATCACCGAACTGCCTGTCTCGCTGCCCAGGTTGACGGTAACGCTTTTGTCCTCTCTCGCCACATAGTCAAGGGCAAGGGCGTGGCCTATGGCAAGGTCGTTTACATGAATATAGTCCCGTATGCAGGTCCCGTCAGGCGTATCGTAGTCATCGCCGAAAACCGTGAGTTCGCTCCGCATGCCGCACGCCGCCTCCATGATCACCGGGATAAGATTAGCCGGATTCTGTTCAAGCCCGCTTATTCTTCCTTTGACATCATAACCCGCGGCGTTAAAGTAGCGGAGACTCGCGTAGCGTATCCCCTTGAGCCTTTCATACCAGGCAAGAAACTTCTCTATTTCAAGTTTGGTAAAACCGTAGTAATTTTCGGGATTGGCCGGATGCTTCTCATCAATAGGAAGATACTCCGGTTCGCCGTACACCGCCGCGCTGGACGAAAAGATGATGTACTTAAGCCCTGTCTCACAGGCGGCGTTAAGGAGGTTTACCGTCCCGGTGATATTGTTGACCGAATACTTTTCCGGCCTGATCATCGATTCCCCCACCGCCTTGAACGCCGCAAGATACACGGCGGCTTCCTGGCCCCGCATCGCCTTCCTTAAGTCCTCGTAGCGGAGTATGTCCCCGTGGACAAACGCCGCCTCGGGGAAAAGGTTTTCCCTGAGCCCCGAAGAAAGATTATCAAAAACCGTTACCTTGTGCCCCCTGTCAAGGAATTCCCTGGCAACATGGCTCCCGATATAGCCCGCCCCGCCTATTATTAGAATGTTCATGGTTTAAGTATAGCGGAGCCGGGAAGAAGGTAACAGACCTAAAATCCGCCATCCGTGGTTGATTTTAGCATCAGTATATAACATGAAGCGGCTGATCGCCGTGGGCGCCGACTATTTCTTCCTTGAGGGGATGCACCATCAAGTCCATCGCTTCAAGCGGAATAGCGCCGAGCAGGATTTCTTCGGCGTTTGGCAATACGATGGCTTCGCAAACCGCCTCGCGGTCTTTCCATGTTATCTCAAGAGGCCCCGCCATGGAATATTCCCCTTTTGTTCCGTCCGCGAGGGTTCCCGAATTGGTTTTCCGTATCCGCAGCCCCAGCTTTTCGCGGGTTTCCTCGTTAATGACCAAGGGACCTTTGGTCCCAGTCCACGCCCCGGTATCCACTACGGCGCTGACCGTAAGCTGCCTGACCTGATCCTGGGGTATATAACCCCGGTTCGCGACACCCTGATCCTCAATGTTGACCAGGGTAATTTCCGTTCGTACCACACCCATACCGCACTCCTTGCTTCAAGTATACCACGAACCATGAACCGTGAACAATGACAGGGCAAAATTAAACGGTAAGGTAGACCGCCGCGCGGTTAATTAAATGAGAAGAAGCCGAAAAAGTTTAAGAAGCAGGAAAGGGAATAAGGAGGGGGGCCTGTTTCCTCACCCGCCGCTTGCATACAGCCGCCATAGCTCCCGGCCCCCCTGCGGCGCAGCCCATTGGTCTGCGCCTACCCCCCTATCGGGGGCCGGGAGGCGGCAGGGATGCCGCTGTAACCACGGCTCTCCGCCTCTGGCGGAGAGGTGGAGTTTTTGCAACGCAAAAACTCCGACGCTTTAATCCGCCACGGAGGGCGGATTAAAGCGGCCCCCCTACGCTGGAGCCTTGCTTTGCAAGTCTCCAGCTACCCCCCACCGGGGCCGGGTTGCGGCAGGCACGCATTACCCGCGTATCGTGAGTTTCTCGCGGATAAGATCGTTAATCATCTGTGTCAGACTTATGTGGGCCGCCTTTGCCTGGGAGCGCACATATTCGGCAACGTCATGGTCCAATTCGTTCAACAACAGGGTATTATGGGCCAAGCCGGGCTTTACTCCCTGTTTCAACAGATTCGGCCCCGGCTCAAAAGTGTTCTTGGTGTAATACTCGTCCCACTGCTCACACTCGGCATCGGTCATTCCGGTTTTCGTTTCTATCTCTGTCATGGCGTTATATCTCCCTCAAAGAGGTGGTAAAATTGGCTCCGGCAGGGCATGGCGTGAAACACGTTTATGCTCTGCTCCTCGATTTCATTATAGAGTATCTCAACCGGATTTGCCTTCAAATCGAAACCCAGCAG
>JAISDF010000064.1 GCA_031265025.1 Spirochaetaceae bacterium | reverse complement strand
TTTTTTTGAACTCCCGGAAAGCCCGTCCGGGCCGGGGTACACGCCCCACAAATCACGGGGCACGCGCCAGGGCGTCCAGAGTTCCCTGACCCTGCCCCCGTTCATGACAAAGGGTTCTATACCGCGGACATGATCGTCGTGGAAATGGGTTATAACCAGCAGGTCAAGTTCGGTGATACCTAAGCGTTCAAGATACGCGGAACTCCGTATCCTTCCGCTAAGCGGAGACGCGAATTCCTCCTCCCCGCCGCTGCCTCCGTCTATAAGAATCCTGAAAGCCCCTTCCCCGCTTTCAAGAAGTATGGCGTCTCCGTAACCGACGTTGATGAAAGTAATTTTAAGCACTGTACTGTCCTTTCGGTATTGGGAAAACGCGTAAAAGCCGCAATGCGTATTTTACAGGACTTGCCGGTCAAAGTCCAACGGGCTTTAACCGGCGGCAGGCGGCCGGGTTTCAACCGGAGACAAGCGGCCGGGCTGCCTCACAAGTCCAAAATTCAAACCTGCTTAAAGAGCCGTATCTTGTCCTTTGGAATGACAAGTTTTATCTTCTTTCCGGCGCAGTCTGTCTCCCAGTCGGCAAAGATGGTCTGTTCATGGAATTTGATAATATTCTTATATTGGGAACCTGTAAACATGGAGCTTTCGACTTCGGCATTAAGGGCCAGTATATTGCCCAGGGCCGACACATCCTCTCCGGCGGGGAAAATTTTAAGGTCCGCCGCCCTGAGTATGATGTTTATGCTGTCGCCCGGCCGGGCCGTTGATCCGTCATTGCTCTGTATTTCAAGGCCGCTGATTTCATTATCCGCCAGGGACACGCAGCCGTTATCCTTCAGGGTTCCTTTCAATATAGTGCTGTCCCCTATAAATTCGGCGACAAACATATTGGCGGGCCGTGAATAAATATCCTGGGGAGACCCTGTCTGCATTATCTTCCCCTTGTTCATGATCACGATGGTATCGGCTATGGAAAAGGCTTCTTCCTGGTCGTGGGTCACATAGAGGGCGGTGATGCCCACTTTCTGCTGTATTTCCCTGATGTACAGCCTGAGCCGGGAACGCACCTTGGCGTCCAGGTTTGAAAGCGGCTCGTCCAGAAGAAGCAGTTCCGGCTCGATAACCAGGGCCCTGGCAAGGGCGACGCGCTGCTGCTGCCCGCCCGAAAGCTGGGTGGGCTTGCGGCCTTTTTCCAGGGCGTCGCTGTCAAGGCCGACAAGGGCCACGATGCTCCTGACCCGCCTGTCTATTTCTTCCCTGGGGCATTTACGGAGCCTTAAACCGTAGGCTACATTGTCATATACCGACATGTGGGGCCACAGGGCATAATTCTGAAACACCAGGGCCGCTCCCCTGTCCTGGGGCGGGAGGGCGGATACATCGGTATCGCCAAAAAGTATGCGGCCTCCGTCTATGGGCAGAAAGCCCCCCAGGGACCTGAGCATGGTTGTCTTGCCGCAGCCCGAAGGCCCGAGCACCGCCGTCATGGTTCCCGGCTTGAGGGTAAGGGAAACCCCGTCAAGGGCATTTATTTTTCCGTATCGCTTTACAATAGAATCAATCGTTACGCTGGTCATGTACGGGACCTCCAATCTACAGTCTGCCGAAGGAGGAAAGGTATTCCGCCTTCATAAAACGCTCGAATACTACCAGGAGCAGTATTCCCGGTATGGTGATGATGAGGCTGGTTACCGACGCGATCTGCATCTCGTATCCCATGGACGCGAGGTACATCTGCACCGGCAGGGTTTTTACAAAGGGAGAACCTATGAGCAGGGTTCCGGTAAATTCATCAAGGGAATAGAGAAACACCAAAAGGCTCGACGCCGCTATTCCCGGAATGGCAAGGGGCAGGGCCACATCAAAAAAGGTCCGTATCTTTCTTGCCCCCAGCGAAGACGCGGCGTCCTCAAGCACCAGGGGTATGGATTGAAACACCGAGACCATGGTCCAGATTGAATAAATGAACGCCGCGCCTACATGAATCATGACGACGCCGGTCATCCTCCCCGCTACGCCCCAGCGGTAAAACAGCGTCGAAAGGTTGGCGAAAATCGGCAGCGACGGAAAAGCCTGGGGCAGAAGAAAGAGCGCCAGGATAAAGCGTTTTACCGGTATCCGGTAACGGGCAAGCACATAGGCAAGGGGAACGGACATGAGGACCACAAGGGCGGTAACGATGAGCGCTATAGTTACCCCGTTGAGGAAGGAACGCATAAGTTCACCCTGAAAAGCCTTGGCCCAGTAAAAGAGTCCCCATTCGGAGGGAATAAGATGGGGCCAGTACCATTTTATGGCAAGGCTCCATATCACCAGGCCCGACAGGGGGCCGAATACGACAAACAGGGTAACGGCATAGGCCGCGAGCCGTAAAACCATGCGCAGGGGACCGGAGGACTTGAGTGGATTATTTGCCATCTTTTCTGAGCCCTTCTTTTAAGTAAATAACCGCGGCTCCCAGGGCGAGCAGATACGAGATAACCCCCATGGCGTTGGCCAAGGGAAAATCCTGGAGGTAGGTTATGCTGTGATAAATGTCAACCATGATATGCTTGGCGCCGCCTGAATTGCCCATCATCATCACCACCGAAAAATTCTGCAAAAACGAAGTTATGATGAGTATGGACGCCACGCCAAGGCTTCCCCGTGAAAGGGGGAGGAGAAAATCCACTATCTGCCGGAACGTGGACGCGCCGAAATTGCGGGCGGCTTCAAGAAAGCTCTCGTCTACGGAACGGAAGGCGGACATCACCAGAAGCAGGGCAAAGGCCATCTGCTTCCAGGTAAGGGAAATCACAATGCCCGCGGCGCCGTAAATAAAATTGGGGGGATTATCCAGATTAACAAGGCCTATCTGACTTAACATCGAATTCAAAAGTCCCTTGGGGGCCAGAAAGGTTCTCATGGCATGGCCCACGACAACAAAGGGAATAAACAGGGGTATCTTGAACAGGAACTCGATTATCCTGTTGGCCTTAATCGTCAGATACCCTCCAAGAAAAACCGCGACAAGCATGACGCAGATCAGGGAAAGCAGGGAAACATAGACCGTAAATACAATATCCCTTCCGTATACCCTGAAGGCATAGGCGTAATTCCCAAGCGAAAGAGACTCCTTTACATGGAGGCTCGAAATAAACGAAAGGAGAAAGGGATAGATATATTCCACGCTGATGACAAGCACCGGCGGCAGTACAATGAGGATTCCGAGTACTATATAAAACGTTTTTTCGACGCGGTACCGGGACATGGTCTTGGTTATATCGCTCATACCTCTTTTACACTCCATTGGGACACGAAGTTCAGGGAACGTGTCCCTGAACTTCTTCCGCCTTTAACGGATTTCGGCATAGAGCCGCTGCATCTCTCTCATGTAATCGGAAAGAGGCAGGGCCTGGCCTTTTCTGGCAATCTCCTCGGCGGTAACTTCGGTAAAGAGAAGCTGCCTCGCCTCGGGGGTGCACTGTTCAAACACCGCCACCGAATCCACTCCCGGATACCAGGTGTACTTGCCGACCACAAATTCCGCCTGTACGGCAGGATCGGCGATAAAATCACAGAAGAGCCTGGCGGCCTCAATGTTCGCGGCCCTGCTTCCGACGACCATGTACATGGGCTGTCCGGGCATGCCGGGTTCGGGAAGCAGCATGCGGATGTTGGGGTTCATGCGGCCGTCTGATTTCCACAGGAGAAGCATATCAACCCATACGGGACCGATGTCGATTTCGCCCCGGTTAAGCATGTCCAGAGTACCCGCGTTGCCCTGGGTAATGACCACGGGAAGATCCTTGAGCTGCTTGATTATCGGGCTCCATCTGCTGATGATGCTTTCATTGTACGGACCGACCGCTATGGTCTGATAGTCGCCGGTCTTGGCGTACAGCCAGGCCGCGGTAAAGCCAACGCCGCTCATGCCGCCCACCACGCCGTTATAGCCGAATTTGTTGGGATGAGACCTGATCCACGCTTCAAGCTCGGTAAAATTCCTCGGCGGATTGGAAACCGTCTGGGGATTGTAGGCCAGGACTATCTGGGACTGGAACAGGGGAACCACATAGTTCCTCACCGGAGTTCCCAGGGCGTATTCGGACGCCCTGGTATTGACATACCTGGCATTGCTGATGCCGGGTACATACTGTTCAATGACCCTGTTGCCGATCATCTCGGCCATGATGGATTCGTTGACGCAGCCCACATCAATATCCCAGCCGGAACGTCCCGCGTCGAGCTGGGCCTTCCATTTGGTATAGATGGTCCTTGAACCGTCATCGCCGGGGCCTGTACCGACAACATTGAGCCGGATATTAGGATACTTCGCGGTAAAGGCGGGGCCAATATAGTTCTGGAAAAATTCCAGCATATTGGTATCACCGGCCGTAGCCACATTGAGGGTTACCGTTCCCCCGTCGCCGCTGTCACGGTTGGGCCCCCCGAATGCCTGTCCGCAGAGGACAGCGAGCATAAGCAGGACGCAGACCGTTACTGTTCTTTTCTTTCCCATCTTCTTCTCCTTAACCAGGCTTGTCCGGCAAGCCGCCGTGGTCCAAGCCCCGCGGTTTTCAGGCCCCTGAGACCTTAAAAACCGCGGTATTGTAATGAACGTTGTCCGGGACACGAAGTTTCCGGACAACCCTGCCGGTTACTTTATGGCAACCGATTCCCTCTCGACGAGGCGGGTCCCCACTGTAACCGTTGTTGATTCAGGCTTTTCTCCCCCTATTTGTTTGAAAAGATACTCGACCGTCATCCTCCCCAGTTCCCGGGCATTGGTGTCAATGGACGTTATCGCCGGCTGGCAGGCCGCACAGAGTTCGCTGTTGTCATAGCCGACCACCGATATATCCTCAGGAACCCGGAGGCCCCGGCGCAGCGCCGCCTTGACCGCTCCTACGGCCACCACGTCATTGGTGCAAAGCAGAACCGAAGGCCGCTTTTTCCGTCCCAGCATGGCGTATACCTTGTCAAAAGCGTCCTCAATGGTCGGCTCCACAGCCGCGCAGAAATCAGGCATGACGGAAAGCCCGTATGCCTTTATAGCTTCCGTAAACCCCTGATGCCTGCGCCTGAAAATAAACCGGGTAAAACGCCCTTCGATAAACCCTATGCTCCTGTGTCCCGCGTCAAAAAGATACCGGACGGCGTTCATAATCCCCCCGGCGTCATCGGACAATATGCTGTACACTCCCCCCATATTGATATGGTAGTTGAGAAGCACCACGGGAATATTCCGGCCGGTAAAACTGCTCACTATCGCCGCGCTGGTCCGGGAAGCGAGTATTACCCCGTCAACCTGCCTGCGCAGCATGAGTTCGCCTGAATGATGCGTAAGGCCCGCGTCGGAAGAAATAAAAATGCTGTATCCTCTCAGGGCCATAAGCTCGACCACGCTTTCCAGTATGGGCCCGTAAAAGGGGTTTACGATGGCCGGGGCCTGGAGATTGTAAATGATGAACCCTATGTTCTCGGTCTTTTTGGTGATCATCGCCCGTGCGATGGCATTGGGCGTATAATCAACCGATTTGGCGGCCCTGGTAACGCGCTTGAGGGTATGGGGACGCACGGAAGCGGGCTCGGTAAAAGCCCTGGACACTGTGGATTTTGATACTCCCGCCGCCCTGGCGACATCAATTATGGTTGCCATCCAAAAAACCCCTGGGAACGTTCCCGTTTCGGGAACGTTCCCATAATTATAAATCCCCTTTTTTCCCGCGTCAAGAAAAATTTTAATATTTAACGCCGATTTCACAATAGTCAAAACGGCCATTGACTGTAGCGGAACCAGTTTATACCATATATAGAAAGTGAATCCCCCAGCAGCCGCTTCAGAGCCCCTGCCGTCCCGGTGGACCAACCGGCGGCTTCTGGTTTTGATATGGCCCCTTGTTATCGATCAACTGCTCATCGTCCTCATGGGAATCATCGATACCGTCATGGTCGCGTATCTGGGCGAGGAAGCTGTCGGAGGCGTTTCGCTGGCGGATTCCATAAACGTCGTCCTGCTCCAGGCCTTTTCCTTTTTGGCGGCCGGAGGAGCCGTGGTATGCAGCCAGTTTCTCGGGAAACGGGACAACAAAAGCGCCAGAAGCGCGGCAAGGCAGCTCATCTACACTGTCGCCTCTTTATCCGGGCTGCTCTCCCTGGTCATGCTCGCCGCCAGAAGCGCGGTATTTCACGGCATCTACGGGCATATAGAGCCGGGCATCATGGTTCAGGCGGAAAAATATTTTTTCTTTACCGCCATGAGTTATCCTTTTATAGCCCTGAGCACCGCCGGTTCGGCCCTGTACAGAAGCATGGGAAACAGCCATGTAGGTATGTGGATTTCGTTTCTGGTCAATATATTGAATGTCCTCGGCAATGCCCTTTTTATCTTTGTCTTCAAGTGGGGCGTCGCCGGGGCGGCGCTCTCCACCCTGCTGAGCCGTTTTGCCGCCGCCGCGGTCCTTCTGGGGATGCTGTACCGCGCCCGGGGAACGCCCATTACCCTGGAAGGAATCTTCCGCGTTCACGTTGACATGCCGCTTATAAAGCGCATACTCAAGGTAGGCGTCCCGAACGGCGTCGAAGGCGCCATATTTCAGGTCGGAAAGCTCGCCCTCTCCCGCCTTGTGTCAACTTTCGGAACCCCGGCCATAGCGGGCTACGCGGTTACCAACATCATCATGACCATAGGCAATCTTCCCGGCCTCGCCGTAGCCACGGCCATGATGCCCGTGGTGGGACAGTGCGTAGGCGCAGGCGATACCAAGAGCGCCGTGCGTTATACAAAGAAACTCATACTCCTGAGTTACTTCATTATGGGAATTCTCAACCTGGGCTTCATTCTCTTTATGCCTGTCTTCTTCGGGTTTTTCAGGCTGTCGCCGGAAAGCCTCGGCATAGCGCGTCAGGGGGGCCTCATCTTCTGCACCGCCGCGATTTTCATTTGGAATTTCGCCTACTGCCTCCCCTATGCACTGAGAGCCTCGGGAGACGCCGCGTATACCATGATTGTGGCAACCCTTGCCATGTGGTTTGTGCGGGTAGGCTTTGCCTATGTTCTGGCCCGCTTTTTCGGCGTGGGGGTTGTCTGCGTGTGGGTATCCATGGTCTGCGAATGGCTTGTCAGGGGCTGCTTTTTTCTTTTCCGCTGGAAGAGCGGGAAGTGGAAGGAGAAGCGGCTGGTGTAGATGTACCGCGTAAGCATTGCCGGCTTCCGGGAACCTTTTCGCTTGACAGATACTCAGGCTATACCGTAAAATAATTCCAGCATTATGAAAATAATACTACAAAATAAACCTAAATTAAACTCACTTGGCACGGTTCCTGCTCTCTCTCTCTCTCTCTCTCTCTCTCTCTCTCTCTCTCTCTCATAATACTCATCTCCATCTTTTAGACGATTATTTTTCATTTCCTGTTACCGCGGGCGTTACAAGTTCCGCCCTCAAAGGCCTTCTCCATGACCTGTCCGGGGGACAAACCGGGTCATTCTGTCGACAGACTGCGGTATCCGGTCGACAGACTACATCATTCTGTCGACAGGCCGGGTCATTCTGTCGACAGACTGTGGTGTCCGGTCGACAGAC
>JAISDF010000010.1 GCA_031265025.1 Spirochaetaceae bacterium | reverse complement strand
TTATAAGCGGCCTTGCCGCCGTAAGCAGGGAAGACGACGGGCGGATTCCGGGCGGAATTGTCCCCTGAAAAGAGATGCAAACGAGTGCGCGTATCCGTGTTAAGAAATGACGGTGAGTATTATGAGAGAGAGAGAGAGAGAGAGAGAGAGAGAGAGCAAGAACCGTGCCATGTTCGATACAAAGGCAGTCTGATTCTTATAAGGATATACTATCGTTCCAAATATGTCATTCATAATAATGGTGAACTATATCATATCCTGTGTCTTGTGTCAAGGTATTTTTGGCACGCCCCTGAATCTTACCGCGCCTCTACTTCTTCCCCGAATAAAGCGTAAGGCCCATCTTTTCCTTGTTCATCTTGATAAGGTTGTACCAGAGGGTCTTTTTCATGGTTATCTGGGGGCTCTTCTTGGCTATGGAGCGGAGCTTTTCGTAAATGCCGATGGCGTTTTTGGCCGCCATATAGGTTTTAAGATAATTCCCGGAAAAAATCGAACCGGCCTTTTCGTCTATCTGCCTGTCCACGGAACGGTTATACGAATCGAGAATCATGTCGTATTTCTGGGTGATGTTGCGGGTATAGTCAAGGATGAGCCGGTCAAAACGGGGGATTTCTTCCATCAAATCACTGAAACTGTGAAGCATGCCGACGGCGCCCGAATAATCCTCGTCCTGCAGGTATGTTTTTACGGCAAGCACGGAAAGCTGTATTATGGAATCGTTATTGACCACTTCAATATTGGAGACTATTATGCGTCCGCCCATCTTAAAGGGGGGCATTACCGCGGCGGCCTTTTTGATCAGGTCCATAAGGTCGAGGTATATTTTCTGTTCCCAGAGGGATTCTTTGATGGAAAGAAGCAGGCGGCCAAGGTCCTCGGCAAACTGTTCCTTGTACCGTTCCTCAGGTCTAAACACCGCCTCACAGGTGGGGAGCATGACGCCCTTGAATTCAATCTGTCCCGTATCAAGGAAGTACACGGTATTGTTCTTGAAAAGGGTGCTCTTGTTGACGGAATTTTCCTTGATAAAGTTGATGTGAACCTGCTTGGTTATCATAACCCGGGATTCGCGGGGGGACAGTTCGTTGGCCCTGGCCTGGAGTCTGGCGGCGGTATTGAGCAGGAAGCCCATAAGATCGCCTTTTTCGGTGATAATCAGGGGTATATTGCCGCTGCCGCCGGTAATACCGGCGGAAATCTTGAATTCGGGCAGTATATTGGCCTCGGTGCTGCGCTGGGTGGAAATCACCGGGTCGTTGACTATATTGGTTTTGGCGAAATAATCAATGATGGCAAGCACGGCGGTGATGGCGTCGGTGGCCGACGCGGCGGCAAGCACTATCTCGTCCCCCCGTTCCCGCCGGCTTACCGCGTGGCACTGCGCCGAAATGCGGCTTATTTCGTTGTTTATGGCCTTGTCAAGGACATGGAGCCGGGAGACATTGTTCCGCGAATCCTGGCAGAATTTGGTATAGCCGTGTATGTCCAGCATGCCCACATAGAGGCTTGATATGGAGATGGTTTCCTTAAGCCGCCCCGCCTCGGGAAAGCGCTGGTCCGGCACTACCAGTTCGCGCCATATCTTGGAATGGGAATCCTTGGTAATATCCCGGAAAAACCCCCAGTTCAGGGCCTTTATGAGGTCAAAAATCTTCATTACCACAGGATGTACGCGCTTATCCCGTATTATGGGGGCAAGGTATTCGGTAAGATCCGCAAAAGTGGAAATTTCCCTTTTTACGATCTTCTCGGCAAGATGAGTATACAGTTCATACTCCGAGCTGGTCTCGGTATATTCGGTAATATCTTTCACAATGCTGCTTTTTAATATACCACATAATTCCGAAAAAAAACAGCCCGGCGAGGCTGGTTATAGCCGGCTTTTTGCGTTATACTGTGGATGAGGAGGGAGCAATGGAAACAGCCGCGTCGCTCAATGATTCCGGTATAGCCCTGACCGAGGCCAACAGGCCCAATGACGCTATTCCCCTCTTTCGCAAGGCCCTGATTATGGAGCCTGAGAACCCCCTTCTTTGGCTGAATTTGGGCATAGCCCAGCAGCGGGCCGGAGAGTACGAGGAAGCCCTGGAGTGCTTTCATCATGCCGTATTGATCGACGACGGCCTTGCCGACGCGTGGCTTTCCGCCGGCCTCATCTACTATGAGCTGGAACAGTTTTCCCTGGCGGAAGAATCCTACAAGGCGGCATTAGAGCGGAACAGCGCAAATCCCCACGCCTGGAATAATCTTGGCGTTCTCTATTTTATCGAAGGAAGTTATGAAGAGGCCCGTTACTGTTTTGAACAGGCCATAAGCTGTCATCCTCTTTTTTATGATGCTCTGGTAAACCTTCGGGATGTCTGCAGGGAGCTTGAAGATTACCGGGCCGCCGGGGAATTCGGCCGCATTATCGCGGGACTGAAAAATTCAGGCTGTTCCGGGAACCGTCCGGCGGGCAGTTTCTAGCGGGGTTTTCTTGAATATACTCTACGTTGCTGAACTTGTGGGCAAGGCGGGGATTTACGCCCTTAAAAAAGGCCTGCCGGAACTTAAGAAAGCCCATGCCCCTGACCTGGTCATCGTAAACGCCGACGGGGCCACAGGCGGCTGGGGCCTGGGCCGCAATCACGCCGCCTATATACGCAAGCTCGGCGCCGATGTGCTTACCACCGGCGAATGCTGCTTTTACAAGAAAGATCTGGTTCAAAATATGGAAAAACTTCCCTATGTACTCAGGCCGGATAACATAAGCCCCGCCGCGCCGGGTTTCGGTTCGAGAATATACAATTCAGGGAACCGCAAGGTGGCCGTGGCGGTGATGATAGGCCAGAGCGGATTTTCGAGGTTACACGGGGACAATCCCTTTATAAAAATGCCGGTGCTTTTGGAAAGGCTCAGGCAGGAAACGCCCTTCATCATTGTTGATTTTCACGCATCGGCGACAGCGGAAAAACTCACCTTCTTTGCCGCCGCGGACGGCCGCTGTTCCGCGGTCATCGGTTCCCACACAAGAGTCCAGAGCGCCGACGAAACCATCCTTGTCGGAGGGACCGCGGTAATCTGTGACGCGGGAAGAACCGGCAGCATCGATTCTGTAGGCGGTTCCGACCGGGAAGCCAAAATCAGGGAATACCTCTCAGGCGTGCCCGACTGGACCAAGGAAGCCTGGGACAGGCCGGAACTGCAGGGCGTACTCCTTTCCCTTGACGACAGGGGAAAGGCCGTGTCCATTGTACGCATACGCCACCCGGTTCCCGACGCACCCCAGGCCCCGGACAGCGAAGGCGGCGAAGAGGGCGGCGAACATGACGGAGCGCATAATGCGTGAAGAAGGACAGGTTCTTGAGGTCAGGGGGCCTGAGGTAAAGGTGCTGGGGAAGGCTTCGGAAGACGCCTGTTTCGGCTGCATGAATATGGAATGCAAGAGCCATAGCCATATCTTTACCGCCCTCAATACTCGAAAGTTTTCCATTAAGGCGGGAGACCTTGTGGAGCTTGAGATAAAAAAGGGCGCCGGCGCGCTTGAGGCCGGAGTGTCGCTGCTCCTTCCCCTGCTTGCCTTCGTTGTCCTGTACTGTTTTTCTCCCCAGCTCTTTCCGGGGATAAACGGCGCGGTGAGAACAGGGCTTGGTTTTCTTGCCCTTCTTGCCGTTGCCCTGGGGGTAGTTCTGTTCAGAAAAATCATCCCTCCGGCACAGCTCCCCCGCATAACAGGCGCGGGGCCCCGGAAGGCTACGGCATAACGGCGAAAATCCCGTATGTTTTAAGAGGAGTGTGGTATGCGAAACCCAAGAAGCTATGTGGATTTGGGCAGTATCTTTGACCAGATATTCGACGCCGCCCATAATTTCAGCGATGAATTGAGAAATTTCAATCACTTTGACGGATTCGGAGACCGGCCACATTCTGACGAGAATATAGACTTCTATCCCCATTTTTCCTATCCGCCGATGAATGTCTATATGCAGAGCGACCGGAGCATGATATTTGAATTCGCCCTTGCCGGCTTTGACGAAAAAAATATAAGCCTTTCCTTTCAGGGGGACTATATGACTTTTTCGGCCCGCATAGGCGAAGAAAAACTCCCCGAAGAAAATGTCCGGTACTTCAAACGACGGCTAAAACTCAAGGATATAGAAAAGCAGAAGTACTATGTGCCCCTGGACAGATACGCCCAGGACAAGGTCAAGGCGGTGTTCAAGAACGGCATACTCAAGGTTGTGGTTCCGCCAAAGGAAGGACAGGACCAAAACGACGGCATAAAAATCGAGATTATAAAGGAAGAACCTTAAAGCCCTTATGATGGTAAGGAATGAAAGATTACGCGCCAAAGAAGGGCGAAGCGCAAACAGGCCTGTTATGCGCCGTAATTTTTGCTTTTATTTTTATCTATTATTTTCTGCATTTCTTCTTTTTGCTCATCGGATACGTGCAGTACCGCCCCTTCTATTTTCCGCGTTTCTTCTTTTTGTCC
>JAISDF010000236.1 GCA_031265025.1 Spirochaetaceae bacterium | reverse complement strand
ATCCTCGACCCCCCGGCCTTTGCCAAAACCAGGGCTTCGCTTGAAAGCGCGCTGCGGGGTTATAAAGAAATCAACCTCAGGGCGATAAAACTTATCAGGAAGGGAGGCATACTGGTAAGCTGTTCCTGCAGCCAGGCGGTGAGCGAAAGCCGCTTTAAGGCCATGATCGCCTCATCCGCCGCGGACGCCGGACGACGGCTTATCCAGATGGAATTCCGCCAGCAGTCCCAGGATCATCCGGTACTCTCAGGCTATGACGAATCCCACTACCTCAAATGCGGCTGTTATCGCGTGCTGTAGCCCTACGCAAGGTGTTCCAGGAGAATCTTGACGCCCAGGCCTATGAGTATGAGGCCGCCGGCGATCTGCGCGCCTGTTTTGAAGAGGGCGCCTATGCGCTTGCCGAATTCAAAACCGGCGAGGCATACGGCGAAGGTTACCGCGCCGATAAAAGCGGCGGGCCCCCAGATGGGTTTTCCCAAAAGGTTGAAGGAAAGCCCTATAGCCAGGGCGTCTATGCTGGTTGCCAGGGCCAGGGTGAGGAGCACCTGTATATTCTGTATGTCCTCCCCGTCTTTTTCTTTTTTCGCGCCGCCTGTCTCTTTAAGCGTTTTGCAGCCTATAAAGGCAAGGAGGGCGAAGGCTATCCAGTGGTCGAAGGTCTCTATATACGCATGGAAAGCGCCGCCCAGATACCAGCCCGCCAAAGGCATGATAAACTGAAAAAGGGCGAAGAAAGACGAGGCCCTGACCGCGTGGAAGAGCCGCCTGTTTTTGATGGTAATACCCGAACATACGGATACCGCAAAGGCGTCCAGGGCAAGGCTCAGGGCTATCAAGGTAAGCGAAAGCATCAATACCCCGTTTAATAATCCCGAACCAGAAGTCTTTGGGTGAGTTTCTCAAGCATGTCCCTGGGAGCGCCGCCGGGGAGCAGGGAGATTTCCCTGAGGGCCCGGTCGGTGTACTTTTTGGCGCAGTTTCTGGCGGCCTCAATGCCCCCCGATTCCCTGACCAGGGCTATGACTTGTCCTCTGTCGGCCAGGGCAAACTGCCCGGGAACGGTGAGTTTTTTCAGTTCCCCCGACCTGTCCATTTTAAGGGCGCAGATGAGGGGCAGGGTTACAATGCCCTCCTTAAAATCATTGCCCAGGGCCTTGCGTACTGTCTCGGCGGTCCCCGCGTAGTCAAGGATATCGTCAATAATCTGAAAGGCCATGCCCATATTGTAGCCCGCCCGCCTCAGGCGCGCCGCGCTCGCCGCGGGAGCTTTGGCTTCCGCCGCGCCCACATAACAGGCCAGGGAAAAAAGCAGGGCGGTTTTCCCCATTATTTTTTTGAAGTAACGGCGTACCGAAGTGTCCGCCTGATAACGGTCGCTGTTCTGCTCTATTTCCATGGAACAGATGACCGAGACGGCCCTGGCAAGGGCAAGGGCCTGTTCCTGGGAACTGTATTCCGATACCAGAATAAAGCAGCGTGAAAGAAGAAAATCGCCCATGAGCACCGCGTTTTGTTTTCCGTAACGGGTATGAACGCTGGGCTGCCCCCTGCGCAGCGGCGAGTCGTCAATCACGTCGTCATGAATAAGGGTCGCCACATGAAGCATCTCTATGGCCGCGGCAAGGTGATAGCATTTTTCGGAATTGTATTTCAGGGCGCTGCCGAACTGTGAGGCAATAACCAACAGTCCGGGCCGGAGGAGCTTTCCGTCTCCGTTGAGAATGGCGGAAAGGCCTCCGAATATAACGGGATTCTCAGAAGCCGATGAACTGTTTATGATGCCGGAAACCTTTTCCAAGGCTTCCGGCATTCCGGGAAAATCGTTCCAATACGAAGTCACAGGCTTCTCTGCGAAACTTATTTAGAGGGGCCGTCAAGGTAAAAGTAATGCTTCCTGGCGAACCTCGTCCCGTTCCACCATTTTTTGAACAGGGGAACTATCCAGCAGTCAAGGCCAAAGGCCCGTCCCGCTCCGCCAAGGAGGAGGAAACCGGCGAAGAAGAACCACACCTGGTTCCAGGCGAAAAGCCCCGAAAGGGTAAAGATGAGGCACATCACTATGGAAACCGCCGCCGCCCACCAGGTAAAGAGGCCGCCCATCATGGCAAGGCCTATGCACATTTCCACCAGCACTACCATAAGCTGGAAGACCTGGAAGGGAATCAGGGCCATTATGTTGTCCATAAACGTGGTCCTGAACCAGGTAGCCACGACGCCGTTCAGGTCCAGTATGGGCTTGGTAAAGTCCCAGATAGTACCCGCGGTTCCGGCCGCCGCGTCCGTGGCGCCGGAAGCGGCGCTCAGCGCGTCGGTCGCCACTTCGGCGCTGCCAAAGAGGTCGCCGGCTGAACCAAAAAGATCGCCTGCCGCCCCAAAGAGGTCCTCCGCGCCGCCTGCCGCGCCAAAAAGGTCTTCGGCCTCATCGACGGCCTGCGCCACGCCGGCCTGTGTTACGCCGCTTGAGAACATCCAGCCTGACTTGGAGCCCTCTGCCCAGGAAAACCAGCCTTCGCCAATCTTGTTAATGCCCTCAAAGACCCACATAAGGCCCAGCCAGAGCCTGAGGGGAAGCATCCAGTAGCCCCTGGTTTTATAGGAACCGAAACCGTGGACTATGGAGCGGTGGTTTTTCATGTCGAAGAATTCATGCTTGATGTATTCCCAGCACTGGTTAATGCCCGCCACAGAAATAAGGTAGTGAAGATTGACAATATGCTTCATCACCATGGCAAAGAAACCTGACAGTTTGATGCCCATGGCGTTGGACACGGCGTATTTTCCGCCTACGGAAACCATAAAGCCGTGGTAATTGGATTTGAATTTCTTCGCCTCGGTACCCTCGATGGCGGCGATTATGTTGTGCGCCGCGGTCTCGCCGGTCTGGATGGCCGTCTCGACAATCTGGGGCAGGGGCTTGCTGTTTTCGACAAACCAGAGGTTGTCCCCTACGGGAAATACATCGGCATGATCGACGGAACGCATCTCGTCGGTAACAAGGAGCCGGCCCCGCCGGTTTCTGGCGTTGGGGTCCTGGGGATTCCTGCCGAAAGGTCCCTTGGCAAGGTCCAGCGTATCGGCCCAGTTGCTTCCCGAAACACCGGCGGTCCAGATAAAGGTCGAAGTCGAGATGGAAGACCCGTCCTTGAGTTTGACCAGCCCGGGATCGGCGCCTACTATGGGCGTATTGGTGAGGAGTTCCGCGCCCTTGGACTTCATGTAGAATTCAACCTTGGTCCTGAGATCCTCTTCCAGAATGGGAAGTATGCTTGCCATCGCCTCGATGACAATGATCCGTACTTCGCTTTTGGGAACCAGCCACTTGGCGCACATCACGTCCCGCCATTCAATAAGCTCGCCGGCCATTTCTATGCCGGTAAAACCCGCGCCGGCGACCACAAAGGTGAGCATCTTTTGTCTCGTTGTCCGGTCGGGCTCGGCCACGGCCTTTTCAAAAGTATCCTCAATGTGGTGGCGGAGCTTCATGGCGTCGTCAAAGGACCAGAGGGTAAAGGAATTTTCCTTTATTCCCCCGATACCGAAGAATTCAGGATCAGCGCCCGAACCCAGTACAAGATAATCGTAACTGTAGGTCCGCGCCGCTGATTTCGCCTGTTTTTTCTCAAAATCAACGGAAAGGATATTGTCAAGCTGCACTTTTACCTTGGAAACACCGAAGACTTTGGCATAGGGAACCCGGACAGAATCAGGACCGACCCGGTGACCGGCTACCTCATGAAGCTCGGTCATGAGCGTGTGGAAAGGCCGGCGGTCAACCAGGGTGATGGTTATGTCATCCCGGCCCTTGTACTTTTTCGCCAGCTTCTTCGCGGCCTCTATACCGGCGTACCCGCCCCCGATAATCAGGATATTTTTGCCCATAGAAATCTCCTTGTCAGTATGATAACAGAATTTCTATTATTATATAAGAACTTGGGGATTTAGACAAGGAGG
>JAISDF010000235.1 GCA_031265025.1 Spirochaetaceae bacterium | reverse complement strand
GCTCTTTCTTTCCCTTCTGAGCGGGAAAAAGCCCCGCGAATTGATGAAAGCCCGCGAACAGGGTAAAATCAGCGCATGCGGAACCCCATTGACCGCGGCCCTTCTGGGAAGCGGCCTCTTCGAGAAACACGCGGCGGGCATAGGCCCGGCGCTCTACTATACAAGGGAATCAAGCGGGGAATTCGTCTATTACACCGCCCTTGCCTTGGACTAGCGCTCTCCGTTCTTTTGGGGGCCGAACCCGATCCCGGCATCATACTCCGCGCGTACCAGTACACCTTTCCCGAAAAAATAAAATCCGTCGTGTATTCAGGCGGCGAGTGGATCATCAACGGTGAAGACAGAAGTTTCGCCTGGGCGCGGGGCCGCGTACTTCCCCTTGAAAAGAAGGACCAGTGGGCGTCATTCAGGCCCTATTCTTTTGAAATCTACCCCGGGGAACTTTTCGATCCAAAAGACTATTCCCCTGAGGAGGCGGCTGAGATCAGGGCCCAGGTTGCCAGGGAAGAAGACTACGGCAGCCTTGATTACGAAAACAGCTTCCGCGCCTTTCTCTACGGCGGCGGAAACAGGACCGAGCTTGAGGCCCATCTTGTCCGCGTGCGCTTTCTCGGCCGGGATGCCACCGTACACCGGGATATACGCGACGCCCTCACACGCATAGACAGCGCGCTCACCAGGGAAAGCGCGGAGGACGCGGAGTTAAAACGCTTTATGGATTCCCTTGCCCCCATAGGCGCCTACAACTGGAGAGAGGTGCGGGGAGGCCGCGGCCTGAGCTACCATAGCTGGGGCCTGGCCCTTGACCTGCAAAGCCGGCAGGGGGAAGGGGCTGTCTACTGGCAGTGGGAACGGGAGCGCAACCGGGACTGGATGTTCATTCCCCTTGCAAGGCGCTGGCAGCCCCCGGAAAAAGTAATACGGGCCTTTGAGAACGAAGGCTTTATATGGGGCGGCAAATGGCTGTTCTTTGACACCATGCATTTTGAATACAGGCCGGAACTCCACGAAATCAACCGGCTCCTCGCGGCCCGCGAAGGCGACTTCAGGATTGTCGGCCCGAGGAATGACGCCGGCATACACCACATCATCCCCCAGATCATCGAGCGCTGACTATCCTAGCCGGACAGGGCGGCCACGGCCGCGCCGAAAAGAGAGGCCTGCTCCACCGTTCCTATGGTGTAGCTCCTGGGGAGTTTTACCGTAAGGAGGCGGTGAAGATGAGATTCAAGGGAACGCCGCAGGCCCTGATACGCCGTATAGGTGGTTCCCTCAACGGCGATGCGAAGCGGGGAGACGGGGTCATAGCCCGCGAGACTGCCGCTGTCCGCCATGTGCTCCACCGTGGCGGCGAGGGTCGAGGCGGTGAAGATCCCGGCTCTTTCGGTGATGATCCAGGCAAGGTATATCACCGTGCGCACGGCGTCCCCTTCATCATCATCAAAAAGTTTCCCCAGGGGATTTTCCCTGTCATGGGGACGCAGCATGAAAGCGTTAAGGTCCCTGGTTTCGAGGCGGGCAAGGCCCTCAAGTTCAGGCGCCCTCCGGAAGCGGAGCAGCCCGTCGCTGACAGCCTGCTTGAAAACCATGAGCGAGAGGGGGCCGAGGTAGGCTCCCGAACTCGTTTTTTCAAAGGTGTAGGTTCCGGGATTTTTGGTGGTCATGTCAAAGCGAAGATCAAGACTCCCCCGGTAACGGCAGGAAAAGTTTCCGCTTTCAGTTACCAGCACCTGGGGATTTTCAGCGGAAAGAAAGCCTATTTTCGGAATGGCTGTTTCGGTATAGGCGATATTGATTCCGGTGCCCAGTATAAAACCCAGCGCCCGGCCGCTCTCCGCCCGGCCCGGCCCGGCAAGGCCCGACAGGAGGGTCGCGGTCGTATCGTTCAGTACCACGATGCGGCCGGGAAACTCGACCCCCCGGCGTTTCAGCGCGTCCCGCAGGCCCTTTCCCACAAACTGGCCCTCCACCTCGGGGGCGTCCACTTCCTTGCTGAATTGCAGCAGCCTGCCGTCGGCGTCTTCGGTAAATTCCGTGGGATAGGAAAAGCAAAAACCCATTCCCGCTACGGGCCCGCCGTCCAAAAGGGGAATGACCGTAGAAGCGATTTCGTCAAAAAATTCCACGCCCCCTACCCTGCCCCTGGTTCCGGGCATGGGAATCTTCCGCGTGCCCTCGGCGGAGACCGCTCCTGTTTCGGCAAAGCGTACGCGGGAGACCCGGAAATTCGTTCCCCCGGCGTCCAGGGCAATCACCGGCCTCTCGGGTGGAAGTTTGGCAAGGGGTTTTAGATACGAAGGAATCATGGCGAGGCTTGACGCCTTGCCGTTAAGTCCCCTGTCCATCTCGGCCTTAAAATCTTCTATAAGAACAAAAGGATCGCAAAGGTCATAGTGAAATTCATGCTGCCGGGCAAAATCAGATACCGCCTTGGGATCAAAACGCATGGTCCGCCTCCTCTACTCGGGGGTAAACTACTCGGGAGCAAACTCCTAGGGAGTTGTACGCTTCCTGTCCCTGGGAAAAAGGCTTGCCTCTTTTACATTGGCAAGGCCGAGTATTTTCTGGGTAAGCCGTTCACAGCCTATGGCAAAACCCCCGTGGGGAGGACAGCCGTACTTCAACAGAGAACAGTACCCTTCCATATCTTCGGCCTTGATGCCGAATTTGGGAAGGGCCTCAAGAAAGGCCTCATAATCATGCAGGCGTTTTCCGCCGGTGCTTATCTCAAGGCCCCGGAAAAGGGCGTCAAAACTCATGGTCCTTGACGCGTCCAGGGGATAGGTGTAGAAAGGCCGGTAGCGCCGGGGGAATTCATTGACAAAGATAAGCTCTATGCCCTTTTCCCTTCCGGCCCAGGCGGAGAGGAGCCGCTCGGCTTCGGGATTGATATCAAAGATCCGGGCCGAAGCGGTTTTGGCTTTTTCAGATTCGGCGTTGGCGAGCTTTACGGCCTCTTCATAGCCCATAACGGGCGCATCCCGCACCAGGTCAGGGTCGGGAACCTGTGCCGACCAGAGCTCCAGTTCCCGCTGGTTTTTCCTCAAAACTTCCTCAAACACATGGGACAATATTCCCTTTTCAAGTTCTATAAGGTCTTTTTCGGAATCTATAAAACCCATCTCCACATCAAGGGAGACATACTCGTTAAGATGGCGGGGAGTGTCGTGTTTCTCGGCCCGGTAAGCCGGGGCAACCTCAAAGACCCGCTCAAGACCCGAGGCCACCATGGTCTCTTTGTAAAACTGGGGCGACTGGGCAAGATAGGCCCTGCTGTCAAAATAGGCGAGCTCGAAAAGTTCGGTGCCCCCTTCGGTGCCCCCTCCGACGATTTTGCTGGTCTTTATCTCGGTAAAATCCATGGCGCGCAAATACGCTGAAAAGGCTTCGATGATGGTAGCCTGAACCTTGAAGACAGCTCTGATCTTGGGATTCCGCAGCGAAAGGATGCGGTAGTCCAGGATGGTATCAAGGCCGATTTTGGCTATATCGCCGTTTACCTGATAGGGAAGGTCCCCGGCCGCGCGGGAAAGAACTTCTATAGTTTTGACAACAAGCTCGGCGCCGCCCGGGGCTTTTTCGTTTAACGCCGGAAGGCCTTCGGCCTGTATCACCGATTCGAGGGTCAGGGCCGCGCCGGATGAGTCCGCGGGCTTTTCGCCGCAGACAAGCTGCGCCAGACCCGAGCGGTCCCGGACTATGACAAAGGTAACGCCGCCCAGTTCACGAATACGGTGGACCCAGCCGGTAACC
>JAISDF010000219.1 GCA_031265025.1 Spirochaetaceae bacterium | reverse complement strand
TTGAGCGTGCGGACCGGCGTTTCAAAGGTTTCCCTGCCGCTCTCGGTCGAAAAATCCCCGTACCGTATCTTCACCATGACGGTGCGGCTCTGCCATTGGCAGTCAAGAAGCCGCCACATAAGGGTTTGGCATATATCAAAAAGCGCCGTCTCTATGGCAAAGGCGTCATAGGCCTCAAAGTCAAAAGTGCGCTCGGCGCTCATGGAATGGGTTCCCCGCTCCTCATCAAAAGCGGCGGCGGCGTCTCCCCTGACCGCGCGAAAGAGAAAAAGGCCAAAGGCATTCCCGAAGATGGACGCAAGCGTTTCTTCGGAAAGGGCCCGGACATCGGAGCAGGTTTTAAGGCCGTAGGCGGCAAAAAGCTCCTGGGTCTTCGGACCCGCGCCCCATATTTTGCCTACCGGAAGGGAAAGCATAAAATCTTCCTCGCCGCCCGGAGGGACAACGGTTTTTCCGTCGGGCTTTGACAGGCCGGACGCTATTTTCGCGACATATTTATTTGAAGCAAGCCCCACGGAAACAGTGAGGCCGCTCTCCTTCCGCACCTGCGCTTTAAGCCTGTCCGCCAGAACATCAGGAGGGCCGAAAAGCCCTTCTGTTCCGGTAATGTCAAGGAAAGCCTCATCTATGGAAAGCTGCCGCACCTCGGGAGAAAAATTGCCGAACAACGCCATAATCTCGCCTGATTTTTCACGGTAGCGGGCCATAGTACCCCGGAGAAAAATTCCCTGGGGACAGAGCCGCGCAGCCTCGGCTATGGGCATGGCCGAATGAACGCCAAACACCCTTGCCTCATAGGAAGCCGTTGACACCACGCTTCTCCTGTCGCCGGGCAGCCCTCCCACAATAACAGGCTTTCCCCGGTATTCAGGATGATCCAACTGTTCAACCGAAGCATAGAAGGCGTCAAGATCGGCATGGATAAAATACGGCATGATAATCGCCCTTGCCCCTAACGACGCAGGGCCTGTTCCACAAGTTCACTGTCCGAGATAAGCTGCCTGTTGTCAGGGAATTCGGCAAGGGCCCTTTGTATCCATTCCCGGGCCGCGTCGTAATCCCTCTTGTTGTACAAACCGGCAAAACCGTTGTGAAGATCAGCGGCATGGTTTGAACGGTATACTCCCAACGCGCCGGAAATCCGGGCGCTGGGCCCAAAGCGGTCAAGGGCCTCCTCAAGCCAGGCTATGGCGGCCCGCCAGTCCTGGTCCGCGGCGATGCGGTTCCCTTCGGTAAGAATCACAAATTCCCTGAGTTCGACAAGCCGCGCGGGTTCAAGATTAGCCGAGGCAAGAGCCGCGAGAACCGCCCCGGTTTCTCCGGGACTCCTCGCGGCGGTGCTGAGTTCGACCATTTCGGCGTCGCTGACAAGGAGGTCAAGCCTGGCATAGTTCCCGTTACTGAGGCGCCTTGAGTTTTCGTCAAGGAGCAGCCTGGCCCCGGCGGCGTCTCCGGCGCGCAGCGATTTTACGAGAAGGTTGTTGAGGCAGGCAAAGGCAAATTCCTCCCAGAGACCCGCGTCAGGCGCAAGACGAAACGCGGCGTCCTCCCAGGCAAGGGCGTCCTCTTCGCGGCCCTGACGCACAAGAAACGCGCCGTAATTCATGAGGCGGGTTTTGACATCCTGTTCGGGAGCACTAAAAAAAGGTGAAACAAGGGGACAGGCCCTGACGGAAAGCAGGGCCGCGCGGTCAAGGGCAAGACCCGGCCCCTCATAAAAGCGGCCCGAAAGTTCAGCCTCGGCAATACGGTTGGAAAGAATCACCGACACCAGTTCCAGTATCGAAAGATCGCTCCGCTCATGGTAATCCCGGGCGGGAACATAGGCAAAACCGGTGGTCCTGCCAAAGCGGTCGTGGAATTCCCTCCGGCTCCCCGGATCAAAACCAAAGGAATTGGTCGTTTCTATATCGACAAGCTCATCCCCCGCGTCAAGAGTGATAAAGGCATGATCCCCGGTGATAACACCCCGGGTTTCAAGGGACGCGGCCCCGGCAAGCACGGCGTAGAGCACCGCCGATGACACGCAGTTAAACCCGCCGCCCTCGGCAAGCACATCAAGCCTGGTCTGCCTTTCGGCATAACGCCGCAAAAAACGGCGGTGCATAAATTCAAGAATATATTCGCCCCGCGCCCGCGCTCCCCGGGGAAGATTCCGGTCCGCAAGAAGTTCGTCAACGCCCCGGACAAGCAGGTCCCGGCTCCTCCCGCTTCCGTCCCAGCCCGAAGCCCAGAGCGCCGCGTCAAGCACATCCTGCCAGCGGGGCCGGGGGACATTCAGCTTTTCGCCGTAAACATAGGCCCTGTCGTCCGCTTCCAGCCTCGGCACAGGAGACCGTCCGGGAACAGCCTGGGCCGCGATCTCCCGCGGCGCCACAAGAAGGGCAAACAGGGCGAAAAAAAGTCCTGACAGGCGGCGCATGGAACAAATTTAGCAAATATAGCCGCCTGTTTCCAGCCCTCTTGTGTTAGCTCCAGGAAGGGGGGCGCATTTCCATACTGCCGTTGGTAAACAGCCACCTAAGCGCCCGGCCCCCCTGCGCGGGAGCCTTGCGTTTCCGATGCAAGATTGCGTTTTACCTTACAGTATGCTATAGTTGCTGTATGTACGGCGAGCTTGCGTTTACATGGCATCAACGAAAGAATGCAGAAAATCTCAGAAAACACGGCATTGATTTTGAAAAGGCTCTGTTCGTATTTAAAGACCCAAATCTTGTTAAATTCCGCGATGAAAAGCATAGTGCGAATGAAGACAGATGGAACGTACTTGGGCTGGTAGGAACTGCTGTCTTGTTTGTAGTTG
>JAISDF010000189.1 GCA_031265025.1 Spirochaetaceae bacterium | reverse complement strand
ACCCCGGCGGCCCCCACCTCATCATGGTCATGCTGTCCGTCCTCCCCGGCGCCCTGGCCCTGAGCGAGCGGGGCGACTACGGCTTTGCCCTCTACGTCGGCGTCATGCCCCATGGCGGGGCCACGCTGGAACAGGCCGCGTCGGTCAAGCACTATCTGCGGGAACCCCCGCTGGACGGCGAGGGTCTCAGACACCACGCCTTTACTCGCCGGAGCAGGGAGCTGGTCATCTTTGAGTCAGCCGAATCGGGCATGACCGCGTACTTCTGCGCCCGCTACGAGAACCAGAAAGGCCAGAAGGGGCCCTGGGGCCCGGTCGCTTCCGCGATTATTCCATAATATTGATTGAATAAGGCGGGGCGTTATGATAGACTCTTATAAGGGAGAACTATGAATATGAGTGAAACAAAAAGCCCGCGCCTTTTTTTTGCGGCGGCTCTTGCGGCGCTGCTCTTCCCTGTCACGGTTTTTGGCCAGACAGCGGAAAAGCTGGACGCTGTGCTGGCGTCGGAAAAGGTTTCTTTTAGCCGGGCCGCGGGCATCATACTTCCTGCGGCGGGGCTGCTCCAGCCCGAGACCTCGGACGCCGAGGCCTTTGCCGCTGCCGGGAGATGGCTTCCCCGCCGGGCAGACAGTAACGCTCCCATCAAACTGGGTGAACTCTCCCGCCTTGCCATGGGGGCCTTTGGGCTTTCGGGCGGGGTTTTGTACCGCCTCTTTCCGGGGCCCCGGTATGCGTACCGGGCCATGGCCTGGCGCCGCCTCCTGCCCCCTGACGCCGATCCCGGCCAAACGGTAAGCGGGGAGGAACTGCTCTACATTACCGGCCGCCTTCTTTCCCTTACCGGGGAGGATATTCCGGCGGGTATAGCCCCGGAAACAGTGTCCGAGCAGGGTCTTTCCAATGATTCGGAGGATATAGCCCCGGAAGTGCGGCCCGGACAGGGCCTTTCCAGCGGTTCGGATGAGATCATGTCCTATGACGGGGAGTTTGAAGTTGAATAAGACTGCTTTTCTTCTGGTTTTGTGTTTTTTCCTGGCCGCGGGCATTGCGGTATCCATGGACTTCGGCCTTGTTATAAGTCAGGAAGCCGCTGTTGAAGAAGATGTTTTTCAGTATACCCCGGCCGCCGGTCCCTGGTTTTCCGGCCGCCTGGGAGAAAAACTCCGCTTCCACCTGTCGGGCAAGGCGGCCCTCAAATATACCGATACCGACGGATGGCGGGATGATCCGCTCTTCCTTCTTGAAGCAGGGCGCAGCGAGCTGACCTGGTTTGCCTCCCCGTCCCTGTATGTCCGCCTGGGGCGGCAGGAATTCCGGGACCCGTCGGGCCTTGCGGCCTCGGGGCTTTTTGACGGCGCGTCCGCCTCTTTCAGCGCCGGGGGAGGCCGTTTTCTGGCCGGGGCCTATTATACCGGTTTGCTGTACAAGGATACGGCGGACATAATCATGAGCGGCCGGGACAAGGAAGACCACGACGAGTCTTTTTCCAATGGCGGCGGATATTTTGCCTCCCGCCGTATTGTCGCCGCCCTGCAATGGGAGAACCCCGCGGCCGGACCCCGTTCATCCTTTTCCCTGGGACTTTTGGGGCAGCTTGACTGCAACGGCGGGGAGGACGAGTACAACAGCCAGTACCTTTCCGGGCGCTACGGGGTACGCCTCTCAAACACCGGGCTGGAGGCCGCCGCGGCGCTGGGCGCGGGTGAGGACCCCGACGGGAACCTGTCGCTGTTTTTCACCGGCTCCCTGGGACTGGACCGGAGGTTTTCTGTGGCCCAGGACGCCCGGCTGGGCATACGCGGCATATATTCATCGCCTGATACAGGCGGCCGCGTCTCGCCCTTCCTTCCGATAAATTCGCTTCCCCAGGGGCAGGTATTCAGTCCCGCCTTAGGGGGAATTTCCGTGATAAAAGGATTCTGTACCCTGCGGCCCCTGAGAACGCTGGCCCTGGGCGCCGAATGTTCGTGGTTTATCCGCATGGATACGGTTTCGTTTGAGGACAACGTGGAACCCGGAAAACTCAAAAACAGCGGATATTTTCTGGGCGGCGAAGCCTACGGCACGGTGAACTGGACTCCCGCGCCGGATATGGCGTTCAGTATCGGGGGCGGGGCCTTTTTCCCCGCGTTGGGAAACGCTTTTGAATCCGACGCGAAAATACGCTGGAAGGCGTCGGCTGGTATAATTCTGTCTTTATAGGAGGACAAAATGAGAACGGTAGTGATAATGATGGCGGCCATGATAGTGGCTGGAACAGTGTACGGGCAGAGCCCCCGTGCGCGGATAGGTGAACTCCGGGGAACAGTGGAGATACGCTCTCCCGGTTCTTCGGCCTGGCGCGCCGCCAGAGAGGGAGAAGAACTGGAAGCGGCGAGCATGGTTTCCACGGGATTCAGGAGCACCGCGCAGATACAGGTAGGCGGCAGCGTGATTACGGTCAGGCCCCTGACCCGCCTGAGCCTGGAAGCTCTGCAGGCGGCCGGAGCCAATGACCAGGTGGACGTGCGGCTGAGTACCGGACGGGTAAGGGCCGATGTCAATCCTACCGCGGGAAGGCGCCTTGACTTTACGGTGCGGGGCCCTGTCGCCACAGCATCCGTGCGGGGCACGGTGTTTGACATGGATACCTTCAACCTGAATGTAGAAAGGGGTATGGTGTCCTTTGCCGGCGCCAACAACGCCGCCGTTTTCGTGAGCGAGGGACAGAGCAGCGCCGTCTCTATGATAGCGGGCCAGACCGCCGCCCCGGTGGAAAGCGCCGAGATACAGGCGGCCCCGCCCCCGGCAGGAGCGACGGATATGGTTGCCCCGCCCCAGGTGATACCGGGCCCGGTGCCCCTTGCCCCCCTGGATGTAGAGTTACAGTGGTAGGGTCGGCCAAAGGCAAGACCAAAAAGCCGGGCCAGGCGGCCGGGCCATACGGATAAGCCGGACCATTAAGGCCGCGCCCTTACCCTTGAGGGCGCGGACAGGGTATACTTGCCCCATGAAGCTGAAAACGATTGTGCCGGTACTGGCTGCGCCTGTACTGGCGGTTTTTTTTATCTGCGCCGGCTGCGCAAGTTCGGCTGTGGGCGATATGAACCGTGAGCCTGTGGCCCTGGTCGCCCTGCGTTCCAATAACGATATTCACTGGGCTGACGAAGAAAAATCCGTACAGCAAAACGGCGGTTTTCTCACCGACACGCTGGGCCTTTTCAACAAAGCTGAAAACGCCGAGTATGTAAGTTACGCGGAAAATTTTATCGGCGAGGCTGAGGCCATTGTTTTCCGGGTCATGAACCGGGAAGGTATAGCCTGTATTGACCGGGACCAGGTTCTTTCCGCGGCCGCGTATCAAGGCGCCCGTGTTGACAACCGGGCCGCCCGGCGCGGGTTTGTTACCCCTCCGGGCTACCGTTATGTATCGGCCAGGGACAGGGAATTCGCCCCGGCCCTGATGGAGGGAACCGGCGCGGTCAGCCTCATGGCCCTGGAATTCAACTTTACCAAAGATATGGCCTCAGGCATAGGAAAGAGCGGGAAAATGCGGGCCGTTGTTTCCATGTCCCTTACTTTAAGCGACGCGGCAAGCGGCAGGGTCTGGTATTCAAAAACCCTCTCCGCGCGCAGCAGTGAAACCATCGCCGTTACCTCGGGCGGCTATAACGGCGAAGAACTTTTCGGCCTGTTACGAAGCTCCATAGAGGAACTTTCAGGGGAATTTGTCTCCCGGCTGCGGGGAGAGGCAGTGCAAAAAAAACAGACAAGGGGCGCGTTCGACCTGAACAGCCTCTTAAACATTTCCGTAGGCGAATAACACCCGGATGGAACAGTT
>JAISDF010000170.1 GCA_031265025.1 Spirochaetaceae bacterium | reverse complement strand
ATGAAGTTGCCCCCAACCAGTTTGAACTTGCGCCTATCTATCTCAACTCAAGCGCCGCTGTTGACGCCAACCAGTTGGTGATGGAAACCATTCGCAGTGTGGCCCGCAGGCACGGCATGGAAGGGCTGCTTCACGAAAAACCTTTTGCCGGGGTAAACGGCAGCGGAAAACACAACAACTGGTCCATGGCCACCGACGACGGCGTAAACCTTTTCGATCCCGGCGAGAATCCCGAGTCCAACGCCCGCTTTCTCCTCTTCGCGACAGCGGTTGTGGAAGCCGTTGACCGCTATGCCCTGCTGCTCCGCGCCTCGGTGGCCACCGCGGCCAACGACCACCGCCTGGGCGCCAATGAGGCGCCTCCGGCCATCGTGTCCATTTTCTTTGGCGGCCCCCTGACCGAAATCCTTGACAACATCGCCGAGGGCAAGACAGGCGGCAAAACCAATTCGGGAGGGACCATCACGATCGGCGTAACGAGCCTTCCCTCGCTTCCCAAAGACGTATCCGACAGGAACCGCACCAGCCCCTTTGCCTTCACCGGAAACAAATTTGAATTCCGCATGGTAGGTTCGTCCCAGTCCACGGCCACGCCCAACACCTACCTCAACGCGGCGGTTGCCCAGGTGCTTTCCGAATTCGCCGGTAAACTTGAAAAGGCCCAGGACAAAAACGAGGCCATTCAGGCAATCATCAGGGAATCCTACGGCAAGCACCGGAGAGTGGTGTTTAACGGAAACGGCTATACCGATGAATGGGTGCGGGAAGCGGAACGCCGGGGCCTCCCCAACGTGAAGAACGCTGTTGACGCCCTCTCGGTGCTGGTCCGGGGCGAGACTGTTGCCCTCTTTGAGGCCCACAATATTTTTACCAAGGAAGAATCAGAGAGCCGCTATCACATCTATCTGGAAAAATATTCCAAACAGATCAATATTGAAGCCGGCGTTACCATCGAGATGGCCCGCCGTTCAATATTCCCCTCGGTATCCGCCTTTGCCGGTGAGCTTGCCCGTGACGCGGCGGCCCTGGCCGCCATCGGCGCGGTAAGCGTTCCCCTGGAAAAGCGGGCCAAGCGCGTAGCCGAGCTTGCCGCCGAAACTTATGACGAAACCGCCAAACTTGAGACCGTTCTTTCGGAAGCCCAGGAGACAGAGGATGCCTTTGCCCAGGCTAAATCCTATTTTGAAAAAGTCGTCCCCGCCATGGCCGAGGTAAGAGCCAGGGTGGATGCCCTTGAAAAACTCGTGTCCAAAGCCGCCTGGCCCTTCCCCGGCTACGAGGAACTGCTCTTCAAGCTCTAGCCGCCTAATGAAGCTCCCTGCCGTAAAATCGCGGGGAGCTTCTTTAGATAAAATCTTCCTTTTAGAATCTTCCTTTTTACCGGCCTTTATGATATACTCCCTGTAGGTAGTAAGGAGGAACGGTATGCAAAATTTCGAATACTGGAACCGTACAAAAATCATCTTCGGAAAAAACACCGAACAAAAAGTTGGCGAAGAGACGCTTCAATATGCGGAAAAAGACGGAACAGCCTTTCGCGTGCTGCTGCACCATTCAGGAGGGTCGTCGGTTAAATCAGGCCTCATCGGGAAGGTGAAGGACAGCCTTAAAGCCGCCGGAGTGGGATGGGTTGAACTGGACGGAGTAAAACCCAATCCAAGGCTTTCCAAAGTATATGAAGGAATAGAACTCTGCCGGAAAGAGAAACTCCGCTTTATTCTGGCCGTAGGCGGCGGGTCGGTCATTGATTCCGCCAAGGCCATAGCCGCGGGGGTTCCCTATTCAGGCGATGTGTGGGACTTTTTTGAGCGCAAGGCAAGTCCCTCAGGCGCGCTGCCTGTCGCCGTTGTGCTTACCATCCCCGCCGCGGGAAGCGAGTCCAGCGTCAGCACGGTGATTACCAATGAACAGGGTTCCTGGAAGCGGGGGCTTAACGCTGAATGTATACGTCCGGTATTCACCATAATGAACCCTGAACTTACCTACAGTCTTCCCGCCTACCAGAGCGCCTGCGGCATCTGCGATATGTTTGCCCATATTATGGAGCGGTACTTTACCAAAGAGCCCAATGTGGAACTTACCGACGAACTCTGTGAGGGGACCATGCGGGCAATCATACGGAACGCCAGGCGTATTTTTTCGGGAGGGGAGAGGGATTACAGCGCCAGGGCTGAAATCATGTGGGCAGGCGCCCTTGCCCACAATAACCTCCTCAGTACCGGCCGCGTCAGCGACTGGGCGAGCCACGCCATTGAGCATGAACTTTCCGCCCTGTTTGATATAACCCACGGCGCGGGGCTTTCCATAGTGTTCCCCGCCTGGATCAAATACAACATCAAAGAGGACACCAAACGTATCGCCCGTTTTGCCGCCAAGGTATGGGGAGTTGACGGCGCCTATTATGATTATGAACAGGCCGCCTTGGAAGGGATATTCAGGATGAAAAATTTCTTCAAGTCCCTGGGCCTTCCGGTAAGTTTCGCCGACGCTAAACTTGATACGGGAAAGATTCCCGAAATGTCCAAGCGGGCCGTTACCTTCGGCCCCATAGGCCAGTACCGTAAGCTTAACGAAGCCGACGTAGAGGCGATTTACCGCCTGGCCGCCGAATAGGCAAAGAGGAAGCTCTAGAACCCGGCCGGGGTTTCCGGAGCTTCCCAAAGTTTTCCCAGCGGAACAAAATCCGGACGCCCGGGGAAACTTGACCCGCCCGGCCCATGCTGGTACTATGCAAGCATTATCGGGCGCCACGGCGTGTTCATTTTGTTAAAGGACGCCGCTTCGCGGCGCTGTTATCTGCCGGGGTGGTGGAATGGTAGACACCGGGGACTTAAAATCCCCTCTCCGCAAGGAGGTACGGGTTCAACTCCCGTCCCCGGCAAGCGGCGGTTAAAGCGTCAACGATAAGATTAGGATTTTGGATAGTTTGTTTAAGATGGCGCATTCATTGTTCCATGAAGTATCGGCGTTCCAAAACCAGACAAGAAACTTCGCAAAAGGCATATTTGTTAAGCGTTCCGCTGGTAATGGCCTAAGAGGGTTCTTGCGGCAATAGCCTGTTTTTCATCCTGTTCGCCGGTACTATGATCGGCAAGGAGTGTACTGTAAGTTTCATAGGTGTATTCTGATTTTCAGTAACTTTCATTTTTCCTAAGCCCTTGTAATACAAAGACTTACATTTTGAGCCGCCCGAGGATCGAACTCAGGACCCGCAGATTAAGAGTCTGCTGCTCTACCAGCTGAGCTAGCGGCCCGTAAATCATTATGCCATATAATTGGTGTTTATATATGCCGTAAA
>JAISDF010000161.1 GCA_031265025.1 Spirochaetaceae bacterium | reverse complement strand
TCCATTGTTACGCGGACAGATTCCTGGTACTATCATCAGGCAAGGTTCATGTCCAGGCATGGTTGACCTAAGCGGAGGTGTTGCCATGAAAGCAAAGGCTCTTTCCGGCCCGGTTTTTTTCTGTTTCGTGTTTGTGTTTCTTTCCTGCGCGGCAGGGCTCAAGGCCCCTGACCCGCAGAAAGTCGCCGCCCTTACCGGAGGCAGGATAGAGCGGAACAGCCCCATAGAGCTGCGCTTTACCGAAAAACAGGATATTACGGCGCCTTTTTCCGCCAACGCCTTTCGCCTTGTTCCCCGCGCCGAAGGTTCCCTTTCCTGGAAGGACGCATACACCCTGGTCTTTACCCCCCAAAGGGCACTCAGGGCAAATACCCGCTACAGGGCGGAAGTAAGGCTTGGTACGCCCTTTGCCTTTACCTTTGAAACCCAGCCGCCCCTTCTGGAAATCAGCTTTGACCCGGTCAGGATAGACGAAGACGGGAATGTCTTTATAAGCGGCGCGCTAAGGGCCGAACAGGGGGCGCCTCTTTCCCGCGTAGAAGATGTTGTCAGGGCCTCCGAACTGGGGGCGGCGGTCTGGACCCATGAAGGGGATACCCACTCCTTCAGCTTCGGCGGACAGAGGCGGCTTGACACGGAGCGTACCGTGGCGGTCTCGTGGAACGGCCGCCGTCTCGGTTCAAAAGAAAAGGGCTTTGCCACTTTCAGAATCCCCAGGGCGGGGAGCTTTGAGGTGATGGACATACGGCAGAGCGGTCCGGGCGTTCTTGAGGTTTCGTTTTCGTCCCCTCTGAAAGAAGACCAGGACTTGAGGGGTTTTGTGTCCCTTTCGGGAAGCTCCCCGCTGCGTTACGCGATAGACGGCAATATAGCGCGGATTTTCGGCGGCGGCGAAATACCCCCCGGAACCGGCCTTTCCATTCAGGGCCTCCAGGATTCCAGAGGAATCTACCTTGCCGAACCGGTGCAGTACAGGACCGGGGAAAACTGGGAACTCCCGGAACTGCGTTTTACGGGGAGCGGGACCGTGCTGCCTTCCAGCCAGGGTTCGACCATGGTTGTGGAGACAAAAAACCTTTCGGGGCTTTTGGTCGAGGCCTTCGAGATTCACGGCGACAACATGATACAGTTCCTCCAGGTGAACAGCCTTGACGGGACGCGCGAGCTTGACCGGGTGGGGGAGCCTGTCTGGGTCAGGGCCTTTGATTTTGAATGGCGGGAAGGCGACAGGAACCGCTGGGTGCGCCGGGGCCTTGATCTTTCCGGCCTTGCCGAAAGGTATCCCGACGGCATGTTCCACATACGGATAAGTTTCCGCCGCCGTCATGTTCACTATGTCTGTACATCCGGCCACGCCGATTTTTCCGGCCTTGACTTTCCCCCCGATACTTTTCCGGCTTTCTCAAGCGAAGGCGGCGAAAAGAGTTACTGGGACGGTTACGAACACAACAGGCGCGACAACTATGACTATTACCGCTACCGGAACGATCCCTGTCATCCCGCCTTTTACGAGCCCTACTATGACCACGATATTACCAAAGGGCGGAATGTGCTGGTCTCGGATCTCGGCCTCCTTGCCAAACGGGGTCTTGACGGAACGTATCTTGTCGCCGCGAGAGATTTAAGGACAACGGGGCCCGCCGCCGGAGCGGACATAGAACTTGTCAATTACCAGGGCAGCGTTTTGGGCGCGGTCAAAACCGGGCCCGACGGAACTGCCGCCATAAGCGGTTCCGGCGCGGCGGCCTTTGTCCGGGCCAAAAGCAACGGAAACAGGGCCTATCTTAAAATCAACGATTCCCTTGCCCTGGCGGTAAGCCATTTTGACGTGTCGGGCGACAGGCCCTCAAGCGGCGTCAAGGGGCTCATCTACGGGGAACGGGGCGTGTGGCGTCCGGGCGATACCATATACCTCACCTTCCTCCTCTCCGATCCGGCTTTTTCCCTGCCTGAAAACCACCCCGTGTCCTTTGAACTTGAGGACCCCAGGGGAAGGATCACCGAACAGAGGACCTATACCTCGTCGGTTGACGGTTTCTATCCCATCGCCGTGTCCACTTCCCGGGACGCGCCTACAGGCGACTGGACCGCCAGGGTGCGGGTCGGGGGCAGCGTATTCAACAAGAGCATAAAAATTGAAACCGTTATGCCAAACCGGCTCAAGATGGATCTCGACTTTCCGGGCGGCTATCTTGAGGCGGCCCCTGTCGAGACATTCCTCAGCGCCGCCTGGCTCTACGGCGCTCCGGCGCCCAATCTCAAGGCAGATGTTTCGGTTACTTTTGCCGACAGGGAAACAAGTTTTCCTTCCTTTACCGATTACACGTTCCGCGATCCTTCGAGGACGGTGAGCCCGGAGCGCCTCACTGTTTTCTCGGGAAATCTCGACGCCTCGGGCAGGGCCGGTTTTACCATGAACCTCAACCCCGGCCGTGCCGTACCGGGCAGGCTCCGCGCCCGTTTTCTTACCAGGGTTTTTGAACCGTCGGGGGTTTTTTCCTCGGAACAGACGACGGTGGATTTTTCTCCCTACAGCCGCTATGTGGGCATTAAGCTCCCCAGGGGCGACGCGAGCCGCGATATGCTGCTCACCGATCAGGATCATCCGGCCGATATTGTGGTCCTTGACTCAGGAGGCCATCCTGTTTCCGGCGTTGAGCTTGACTGCGCCATATACAAACTTTCCTGGCGCTGGTGGTGGGAGCAGGGCGGCGGCGAAGAGGCCGCGTTTTCCCAGGCTCTGTCCCGTACCCCCGTCGCCAGGGGCACGGCGACCACGTCTTCGGACGGCAGGGCGGTGTGGAATTTCCAGGTTAAATATCCTGACTGGGGCCGCTACATGGTTATTGCCAGGGACGCCCGGGGCGGACACAGCGCCGCGAGCATAGTCTACATAGACTGGCCCGGCTGGGCGGGAAGGGCCCAGGAAGGAGGCCAGGGAGCGGCGGCCATGCTCATACTGACGCCGGAAAAGCGGTCCTACAGTTCAGGCGAAAGGGCCGGTGTCAGTTTCCCTTCCAACAGTGAAGCCGTTGCCATGGTTACGCTGGAAAGGGGCGGCGAGGTGCTGCGGAACGAATGGATAAACTGTTCCGATACTGTTACGCGCTATGAATTTACCGCCGATCTCTCCATGACGCCTAATGTCTATGTCCATGTAACCCTTTTGCAGAAGCATCTCCAGACAGGGAACGACCTTCCCCTGAGACTCTACGGCGTTGTGCCGGTGATCGTGGACGACCCTTCTATGCGCCTTAAGCCACTCATCGCCTCTTCTTCAAACTGGGAACCTGAATCAACGGTCTCCTTTACGGTCAGCGAGGAAAGCGGGAGGCCCATGGCCTATACCGCGGTGGTCGTGGACGAGGGACTCCTGGGTCTTACCAGGTTCAGCCTCCCCAATCCCCGGACAGGCTTTTACGCAAGGGAGGCTTCCTTCCTCAAATCCTGGGACCTTTACTCCCAGGTCATGGGCGCCTACGCGGGCCAGCTCGAAACCCTTCTTGCCATAGGAGGGGGCGATGAGTTCTTTGACGACACGGCAAAGGAGACCACGCGCTTTAAGCCGGTGGTCAGGTACTTTGGCCCCTATGAACTTGCCGCCGGCGCTTCCAGGACCGAGGAATTTACCCTGCCTCCCTATGTGGGGGCGGTGCGCGTCATGGTCCTGGCCGCTTCTTCCTCCGGGGCGCGGGGAACGGCGCGGCCAACCCAGGCCGCACAGTCCCTTTCCCGCCGGGCCTACGGGACCGCCGAAAAGAGCGTTACGGTTTCCACGGATCTCATGGTCTTCGGGACCGTGCCCCGTACCCTGTCGCCGGGCGACGAGGCCGTCATACCGGTAAGCGTCAATCTGTACAAGGAAGGGGGCAGGCAGGTTACGCTGACGTTCAGCGCCGAAGGCGGGGCGGACCTTGTTCAGGGCCAGAGCGC
>JAISDF010000150.1 GCA_031265025.1 Spirochaetaceae bacterium | reverse complement strand
ATAAAACTATATGAAAGGGGAAATCATGAAAAAGATTACGGTTGTTCTTCTGGCTGCGGCGGCGTTTTCATTACTGGCGGGCTGTGCCGGGTCCGCTGCCCCGGCCGCGGGAAACACGGCGGCGGTCTCAGCGCCGGCGGCATCCACACCCCCGGCTCCCGCGGCGCAAAACGGTCTTGTAATTGAAGCAAATCCGGGGCCCGGACCTTATACCGGCAGGGCCAGCGGGTATCACGGGGCGGTAGAAGTTACCCTGGATGTACAAGACAGGGTGCTTGTCTCTATTACCGCCGTGGGTCATGAGGAAACGCCGGGCATAGGCAGCCTGGCTATCGACACCCTGCCTGACGCCATGCTCAAAGGCAATACCATTGTGGTAGATGCCCTTACCGGCGCTACCTTTACCAGCGAGGGTATAATGGAAGCCGCGGCAAAGGCCCTGGCAAGCGCGGGCCTTACCGACGCCGATCTCAAGCGCTGACCCTTTACAGGGGCTCGCGCCGGAATATAAGGCGGCCTTATACTTATACCTTATAATTGAGGAGAATATTCCAGGGCCGCGCTTATTGAACTGTCTTCGTGTATATTCATCATGGACTGGTGGGTAATATAGTTCATTTTGACAACCACCAGTTCCTGATCGCCTTCGGGTACTTTCAGAACCGCCGCGCCGTCTGTGCCGGTAACCGCTTTGCGGAGGCCCAGTTGAATATCGGCCCCGGCCAGGGGCAGAAAATCCCGGTCATCGCTTACTTTTACCGTAACCGTATACCGGGGGGCGGCGGCGGTACGAAACACAAGGTCAGGGCCCTCGGCCTGGTGGGGTAATCCGCCTTCGGGGATATGGCAGCGCACTGTCCAGCGGTGTACCGCCTCATCGGAGGGAGCGTCAAGCTCCTGCATTGTCCAGTATGTAGCCCTGGTCTGGCCAAGAATCTCATTCCCCAGTTTTCCCTCAGCCAACTGTTTCCCTGTTTCAGCGTCTTCTATTGTAAGAGTCTGACCCGCAAGGGAACATCCCGATGAACAGGCGGCCCCTATGCCGACGGTGAATTTTTCGCCTGTGCTTACCGGCATGGGAACATCCCATATAGATATGCTTATCAGGTGGGCCCGTATTTTAAGGGAAAACTCAAGCGATCCCGTATGTTCAATCCCAGATACTTCGGGGCTGTTTGTGGATGGCTCCTCTGTCCCGCCGTCTTCTTTTTTTGAATCGGAATAAAACGCCGTCCAGGTGTATTCACCCGGAACAACCGGGGCCTTTACGGAAAAAATTTCCGTCCTGTAGGCAATTGCCCCGGACGCCGGGGACGAATCATCGGCGCTTTCTTCCGCCGGGGATACCGCGGCCTCGGCGGCGGTATTGCCGTCGCTGTCAACAACCCGTATCGTTCCCCCGTCCAGGCTGCATTCCGATTTACAGCGGACAAGGAACCTGAGGGGAAAATCAGCGCCCACATCTATCTCGTCAGGCAGATAGCCGCTCATGCTTATGACAGCCTCGTGGACTTCCATCTCATGTACTTTACTTGTTTCTTCCATGCTCTTCACTTTGAGGAAGTTGTTCTGAAACGTGAAGTTTTCTGACAACTCTATCAGTCTTGCCAAAAGAGAGGGCCAGCACTGACGCCGGCCCTCTCAATCTCTTCATACTTGGGTTTATGCCCAGGGCCTCTCGGCCGCGGCGTTCCTTCCGGCGACCCGTCCGCATACCATACATTCGGTAATGTTACCGCCTGCCTGATAGGTGAACTTGAACACGGAAGAAATTTCACCGGCTGTGTAAAGCCTCGGAATGGGGTTGCCATCCCAGTCATAGACCTGCCGTCTTTCGTCGGCGTCAATACCGCCCTTGGTATTGGGTCCGCCCGGATACATCTTCATGGCATAGTAGGGAGGCCGCTGAACCGGGCCCATGGTCGCGGGCGTCCTGCTAAAGTCGTCATCCTTGCCGGCCGCGCAGAAGGTGTTAAACCTTGCCACTGCCGCTTTGAGGTTGTTGGCGTCGATCAGATTCCTGTTTTCCGGGTCGGCCTTGATCTTGGCGGCAAGCTCGTCAAGGGTATCGGCCTTGATAATCCAGCCCCTGTTAATGGCGTCCATGTTGTCATTCGCCCAGGGAAGGAAGCCATAACCGACAGTAGTACCGTTACTGACCACTCCGCCGCCTGTACGCCTGCTCTCATCAAAGATGAGCCAACTGGGAATACGGGGGTACATCATCCTCAACATGTCGTACTTTACCGCTTCCTTGTAGAACTGATAGCGGTAGGGCCTGGTTGAATCGGTGATGATGTGCTCGTCGGTATACCGGTTTCCGAAGTTATCGACTATGACGCTGTTGGGCTGGGAGGTAGCGGCCGTTCCGGCGCCTACCTTGAGTTTTTTCTCGTCCCATGCCTTGCCATAGGGGAAGGCGGACTCGATACGGGACGCGGACTTGGCGACCTTTACCAGGGCGGCGCCGATAAGGATGGCCGCCTCAATGCCGTCGCCGGTATTGTCGGGAGAACCGTAGAAGCACCAGCCTTTGACGCCCGGACCTTCCTGGAAGGCCCTTCTCATTTTGACGTTGTACTCAAAACCGCCGGTGGAGACTATGACCGCCCTCTTGGCCTTGACGGTGATTTCCCTGCCGTTTTTAATGGCCGTTACGCCCTGTATGTCACCCTGCAAGCCGCCGTTTACCACAGACCGTATAAAATGTTTGAAGGGCGTCTCATACTCTATCCTGATATTGGGACGCTGTTTCTTGATGCCCTCTTCGATGATGGCATGCATGAGAGCCTCACCGGAGCTTTTCTGGAGCTTCGGCCTCTCATAGGTGGGCTGCGACGGATTGGCGTCGGCAAAACCCTTGTACCTGGTGCTGACGGTCCGGCCGTATTTGGCTTCCCTGAATTTGGGGAACATGGGGAATGAAGCGTCGCCGCCCGCGGCCATGGCCCTCTGATCGAGATCGGGATCAATCTTCATGAGCCAGGCTTCGGTCTTCTTCATTTCAGGGGCAAACATCCTGGCCATGGCGTCTGAACGGTCTTCCATTTCACCTTCAAACTTCCAGGGGATATTCTCGCCGCTCATCGTGGCCTTGACATATTCTACCAGGGCTTCGGGATCACCTGAAAGATCAGGATTGTGCCAGACACCGCCTGACATTCTCGAATTGCTGAAATGGTGATTGGCGGCCTGTTTTTCCAGGATCAGTACCGAGGCGCCGGCATCGTGGGCTTCAATAGCCGCTGAAGCTCCCGCGCCGCCCAGTCCCAGAATAACAACATCCGCTTCCATATCCCATGTACTGGGAACTCCGCCGCTGCCGCCGCCGCCTGTAGTAGCGCAACTGGAAAGCAGGCCGCCGACCGCGGCGCCTCCGGCTACCTTACCGGCGTTCTTCAGAAACTCTCTCCGTGAGATTCCTTTCTTTTCCATTCTTACCTCCATTCAATTTTGGCGTAGCTCACTAAAGTAGTTCGCCTATAATCCGCGGGGAACCCTGTGAAGGTTCGAGGCGACTATTAACAAATCCTTTATCACAGACACAAATAAAAAAAAGCCGGCCTGCCCGTATAAACGGACAGATCGGCTTTTCTACTTTTTATCCCGAACAAAACCACGGACAATGCCGGGGCGGGGAAAACAGGCCATTATGACGCGCGAAATGGGAGAGCAAAACCGTACTCAAAAGACTATCTCCTATCGACAGTACCGGCTCTTTTAACGTAATTTTAGTTATATCCTATTTATAAAAAAATAGCAACAAGAAACAAGCTTTTTTACCTAAAAAAAATGACATTTTGATAGAATTTGTTCGGAAACCGGGGTTGTCAGACAAATCTCGCTAAAAGCCGCAAATTCATAGTTATAGAGAGGAATATTGCGGGGCTGACGCCGGGTTTTTGGCCGGGGCAAAAAAAAACCGGGAAAGGCTTATGCCCTTCCCGGCCTTTTTGGTTATTTACCCTTTATAAAGGCAGGTACGTCTCCCGTTACCGCGTAATATCCGGCAATATAGCCGTTTACGCAGGCGTCGGGTCCGGCATTGGAGCCAAGACGGTTGGTGCCGTGGACTCCGCCGGTAACTTCACCGGCCGCGAAGAAGTTGGGAATCACGTTGCCAAAGAGGTCAACGACTTCCAGCTTGTTCGTGGTGATAAGGCCGCCCATAGTATGGTGGACAGAAGGCCACTGGGGTATGGCATAGTACGGGGGCGCGTCAATGGTCAACATGGCCGTCGTAATCACCTTGTTGAAGGCGGGATCCTGGCGGGACCTGACATAACCGTTGTGGGTCTCGATGGTCCTGGTCAGGGTCCCCGGAGCGATGTTGACATTACCCGGCACACCCGAAGGGCTGCGATAGGAATGCGCGGCGATCTGACTGGCAAGTTCCTCAAGGGTATTGGCCTTGAAGATACGGCCGTTTTCAATACCGCGATTTACGGTATCCTGGCCGGTAAATCCGCCCTGGTCAACGATTTTCTGGTCCAGGATACAGAAAGCGGGGAAACCGCCCGAATCCATGGCCGCCTTGGCGTTTACGTCGCGGCGTTCACCTTCGTTGACATAGCGTTCACCCTTGTAATCCACATACACAACGCCTGAAGAAGGCCCTGAGAAGGGGATAACCGCATAGGCGTCCAGAACGCCGGTATTGGGGTCGGCAAAGGGATAGAGCTGGATATAGCTCTGCTGCATGGTCTGGGAGCCGATTTCCTGGGCATAGAGTATGCCCTCGCCGGTCTGGCTGATCTGGTTGGTGGTGGGCATCGCGTCGGTCAGGGAGGGAACCTGGGCCGACCTCATGGGGATATTGGCGCTGAACCCGCCGGTGGTAAGGATTACCGCCTTGGTGGCCCTGATGGTCCTGATGCCTTCGGCAGTGTATACCGCAATGCCTACTACCGGCCCGGTCTGATTGCCGTCACGGTAGATGCGGACCAGTTTGGTATTGAGCTTAACAGTAACACCCGACTGGGCGAGGAGCCTTTTCTGGACTTCGGTAATATCAAAGCCCTGCTCGTGCTCAAGGGTATAGGTCCTGAAACCATAGTGACCGCCGGGCATGGTAAGGGAGTCGCGGACTACAAGGCCGTTATCAAGCATCAGGTCAAGGTAGAAGGGAGACCCGTATACCATGTTTTTGACCATATCTTCCCGGCTCATATAGTCGCCGCCCTTTATGGTGTCTTCGATGTGCTTCGCGGCGGTATCCGGGGTAAGGTTCTTTCTCCGCTGTAAATCAGCGGCGAGTTTGCTGGTATAAGAAGCCCATACGCCGCCATTGATCTGGGAGTTTCCGCCGATAAAGGGCATCTTCTCGATCAGTACGGTCCTGGCGCCCTGGGTCTGGGCGGCATAGGCCGCGGCGGCGCCCGCATAGCCCGCGCCGACAACAACAACGTCATAGGTCTCGTCCCAGCGGCCGGGAGCCGTTACAGGACCGCGGGGGGTCCCGACAGGGTTAAGCAGGGCTTCCCTGCTCAGGTAAAAGCTGGTCCCGGTAACTCTGTACTCCTGGGGCCGGCCGCCCGCATCGGTAATGGCTTTTTCGACAGCCGCGATGATGGCGCCGGAAGTCCGCGAAGCCCCGGCCACGACATCAATACCGGTACTCTGCTGGCTCACAATGGCGGCGGGGATGACATCGATAGCGGCTTGGGCAATTCCAGGAGTATCATTATGAGAGACAACCGTTACCTTCTCGATCCTGTTGGCCGAGAGCACGACTTCTACCTTAAACCCCAGGGCATTACCCGCGACATCCTCGGTATAGGTACCGGGTCTAAGGGGCGTTACCGTTCGTGAAGCCACCGGAGCGGCGGGCTTGCCGGACGGAACCGTACTGCTTCCCTGCGTATTACACGCGGCGATAATGAGAGCGGCCGCGGTAATCACCAGGGGAAGGAACACTTTAAGCGTCCTTTTCATTCTTTCCTCCTGAAAACAGTCTATGCCTGAAAACAATCTATGATGAAAGCAAACTTTTACGTCTGCCACATCCTGCCTTGTAATATCCCTCTATGCTTTATATGGTCTAATTCGATATATTTTTATCTAATTGTTATACCACAGAAATTTGGGTATGTCAAGAAAAAAACAACAATGAGACGAGAAATTACAAAACGTGAATGGATCGCGGCCGCGGGCAAGCGGCCGGGCCGCCGGACAAGCCTAATCTTTTTGGGGCAGTTCCAGGATGAGTTCAACCTCGCCAAGGGAAAGGTTCAGGGCTCTGGCTATTTCTTCGCGTTTCCAGCCCTGGTGGGCAAGGCGCACCACGTTTTCCCGGTCGGCGATGGTGGGCGCGCCCCGGCCCGAGGGTTTGCCTTTGGAGCCTTCCTTTTTAAGGAGAGCGCCGAGGAGTTTGACTTCTTCCTGGGCGTCTTTTGAAATCTGCTGGAGGCGGGATTCGGTTTTGGCAAGCCATTCCCTGGCCACATTCATGGCCTCGATTCGTCCCTCGATGTCTTTGAGGGTTTCGTCAAGGCCGGCGGCCTGTTCGGCGGCCTCCTGGACCTTTGCCTGCTCGCTGCTGAGAATTTCCACCGAGGAGCGGACCTCATCGAGGTCGCCCAAAAGTTTCTTCATTTGGGCGTCAAGGCGGGCGCCGCTTTCTTCGGCTTCCCTGAGGGACTTGAAGTTCCTGTCTATGCCGGCATTGGTAGCCTCAAGAATCTGGTTCTTTTTTTCGATGCGCTGAAAGCGGTCCTCGCTCTCGCCTATGGCGTCGGTGATTTTGCGTAACTGCACCTGCATGGCCTGGAGGGTGTCGTCTGAGGAAGAAACCTGAACAAGTTTTTCCTCGACCGCCTCGGAGGTCTGGAGCAGCCGGTTAAAGTCGGCTTCCATGAGTTCAATGCGCCGTTTTTCCGAGAGGAAACGGGTCATCTTGGCGTTGACTTCGTCTTCGAGACGCTTGATTTTGACAAACTGGCCCTCAAGAGCGGCGGCCTCGGAGCGGCGCTGTTCGAGGCGGTTAAGATCGCCTGAGAGGTCCTCGATTTTCCGGTTCAGTTCGACGCGCAGGGCGTCGGCTTCTTCAAAAAGCCGGGTCTGGCCGGCAAATTCCCTGAGCCGCCGGTCGGCGTCCTTGATGGCGTTGTCCAGAACCCGTGCCTGGTCTTCGGTACGGGAAAAAAGTTCGTCACGCCGGGCGTCGGCTTCTTCCTGTATCTCCTTGATGGCCTGGCGCGTCGCGGTAAAGCGCTCGTCGTTTTCCGCGCCGAGTTCCCTGGTCCTGCGCCGTACTTCTTCAAGGGAACTTTCGGCTTCCCTGATCTGGACGCCGAGTTTCGCCTTCCAGCTTTCGACCCCGGTCCGGGAATCCTCAAGGAGGCTGTTGATCTCCGCGCGCCTTTCTTCCACGCCGCCTTCCATATCCCTGATGGCGGCTTCCAGATCCCGCTGGCCCTGTTTTATCTTTTCGGCAAGGTCAAGTTCATACCGGGCAAGTTCCGATTTGACGGTATTTTCCGCCCCCTGCCGGGCGTCCCGGAGGTCCTGTTCAAGCTGTTCCCTGAGGGAAGTTATGGAACGGTCGGTTTCGCTCATCACATCCCGTATGCCTTCCTCAAAGGCCCCGGTTTCGGCCTTGAGGTGGGCCAATTCGGAGACCAGACGGGTATTTTCGTCGGAAAAACGCTGTTTAAGGTCTTCGGTAAACGCCCTTTCAAGGCTCCGCCGCTCTTCCCCGGCCTCGTCCCCAAGGGAAAGGAGCTTGCCGTCAAGCTCGCCCTTCCATTCGTCGAGCCGCCGGTCTATCTCGCCGCTCCGTTTGGCAAGATCGGCAAAGAATTCATCCTCAAAGACTTTGAGTTTTTCGGATACATTCTCGTAGGCGCTGGACTTGAGGGCGTTGAGTTCCTGTTCAAGACCGGCGATGCCTTCCCTAAGCCTTTCGGCCGAAGCCTCGTAGGATGAGGCAATGCGGCTCCTTGTCCCGGCGGCTTCCTGCTCAAAACGGGCGAAGTCGGACCTGACCCGGTTTTCCGCGTCTTCCATGGAACGCCTGAGTTCGGCCTCAAGGCCGCCGACATCGTCGGAAAGGCTTTCAACACGGCGGAACTGTTCATTTTGAAGGGATGTGTACTCCTCGCCGCGCCGGAGCGCGTCTTCCAGAATGCGGCGCTCGGTTTCGGCAAGGGTATCCCGCCAGGCTTCTTCCTGGGCTTTGATAAGGCCCTGAAGTTCCTGAAGCTCCCGCTTGAGGCCTTCCTTCTGGGCTTTGGCAAGGCCGTTGAGTTCCTGGGCCTCGCGCTTCCACTCGTCACGGTAGGCCTTCTGCCTCGCTTCAAGCTCGTTATGGTCGGTCTTCCATTCATCCTTATAGGACTTGACCAGGCCCTGCACTTCCTGCACCCGCGCCCTGGCGTTCTCCTGACAGAGCGAGATTTTTTCCTCGACAGCGGTCTGGAAGCGCTTGACCCTTTCAAGGGCCTGATCCTTGAGTTTGACCAGGGCGGCTTCTTCCATGCGGTCGGCCCGGGAACCGGCCTTTTCCACCGCCTCCCTGAGGGTTTTGTTGATGATTTCTATGTCCCTGGCAAGGCTGGCCTTGCGCTGCTGCTCTATCATGGATACCGCGTTCCGGTGGTCTTCAACCTGGCGCTCCACGTTTTCTACCGTAGTTTGAAGGCCGGAAACCGTTGAACGCACCGAGGCGCTTACGGCGTCGGCGGTTTTTTCCAGAATTTCGGCGTTTTCCTTCTCAAAACGAAGCTCCAGACCGCCGAGGTTTTTCTCAAGTTCCTCCAGTTTGGTCCTGGCCTCGCCTATCCTGCGGGCGGAATTTTCGACAAAGACCGATTCTTCCCGTATGCGGCCCAGGTTTTCCTGGACCCTGCCTGTCATGCGCACCAGTTCTTCCAGCGAAGCGTCATAGGCGCTGATTTTTTCGTCGATTTTGGAAACAGCCTCGGCCTTGCCGGCAAGCTCGTCATCGGTTACCACAAGGCGCTTCATCAGCTCTTTGGCGGCCTTCTGCTGGACATCCAGCTCTACCGCGTAGTCCCTGACCGCCGCTTCCCGGCCGGCCACAAACGCGGCAAGATCGGCCTTGAGTTTTTCGCCGTATTTGCGGAGCTTTCCCAGCGAATCGGTACGCTTGTCAATCTGCCGGTAGAGTACCAGAGCCAGAACCGTTATAGCCAGAGTAAAGATATTCCCAACAGTAAAGAACCCCATTTGCCCCTCAACTTAACACAAGATTCCGCAGTGTACGATACCTGGAAAACACTATATCCGCCCCGCCTGTCCCGCGCCGCAGCGGGGACGGAGCGCGTATGAGGGCGGTTTTCATGCCCACACCCTTTGCCCCCAGTATATCATAGGATACGCTGTTTCCCACATAAAGAATACGGGAAGTATCCTCACAGAGAGCCTTCGCAAGCTCCAGAAAAGGTTCCGGCGCTGGCTTGAGATGGCCCGACGCTTCGGAACAGAACACGGCGTCGAAAAGCCCGCCCAGGCCCAGGTATTCTAGTTTACGTTCAGGGGGAAAATCGGACAGAAGCCCCAGCTTGAGCCCGGCGTCCCGCATCGCCGCAAGGCTTTCCTTTACATGGGCGTACAGTTTGATATTGCGAAACAGGGGCTCCCAGCCCCGGTATATAAGTTTTTCGGTCTTTTCCCTGACAATGTCCGGGTCATCCTTGAGGATTTCGGCCATAAGCCTTGCCTGAAGCTCGTAAAAACCGGCGGCGTCCCCGCTTTTGTCCACCGCGGAATGGAGTATATCCCTGGCCTTGCCCATAGCGATGAGGAGCCGGTGTTCCTTCAGGGCAAAAAAGACCAGTTGAAGGTAAAAACGGTAGTTGGGATAGAGGGTTCCGTCCAGGTCAAAAGCGACAGCCCCCAGGGATTCTCTCATATACTCTTTATACTATAAGAAGAATCATGTTGTCCACAAAGGCGGGTAATTCTCAATTGCTCTCTTGTCCAAAATTTCAAAAGGCCGTTATACTTTAACATAAGGAGCTGCCTCCATGACCCTTCACGAAAACTTAGAACTCGGAGTAAAGGCCATAGAACTGGAAGAACAGGGTAAACTGGAAGAAGCCGAAAAAATACGGCAACAAATACCCATGCCGCCCTATCTGGCAAAATTTGCCAAAGAACATCTCGGCCCGGATTTTCTTATAAAATATGGCTGGAATTTGACAGAAGCGGAAGCGGAATATGGGCCCGACTGGCTTAATCAATAAAATTCTTCAAGCCGTCGTTAATATCGATTTAGGCCGTAAAGGTCTAGCTACTGATGGTGAGGAACATAACGGCCGTATTCATTACCGCGTACAGGGTTTTCCGAAAGACGCCTTCCACCTTGCCTGTATAGCCCACCGGACACGGCTCCGCAATGTCTTCCGCCAATATGACAACCGCGCAGAGCGGATATAGAGAGAAACAGAAAAAAGCGATTAATGAGGTATAATTGGCCGCATAGCAGTCTCCTTTTTTACCGATAATAGGAAAGAGCGGAAAGGGGCCCGTTGTTCCGCTGACTTGGACATTTTGGAGAAATATTGGCCCTGGTACACGAGACAGCGAAAACAGCAATACAGGAGCCGCGAAACCGGCGGCATAGTGAAATTTTACCGTTTATACGATATATTGAATATAATGGCGGTTTTAATGCGTAAAAACATGATTCTTCTGGGCGTATGCCTCTTTTTTGCCCCCCTTGTCCTGGGTGCGCAG
>JAISDF010000074.1 GCA_031265025.1 Spirochaetaceae bacterium | reverse complement strand
GCCCCCCTTTCGGGTATACTTTCCCTATGGTACAGGTGCTTTTCGGCCTCCGTTATCAGCAGCAGCTCAGGCGGACCAGGGATTCCCTCTTGTCGGTGCTGGAGGAATCGGTCGCCGCTTCCATGGAGGCTTCGGGGGGGGCGGTGCGGGCGGCCCGCCAGTATATAGCCGCCGTGTTTGACGGCGAGGCCGCGGCTTTTGCCCTGGACCTGCTTGCGGTGCTGGAGGCGGTGCACGCTATATTCGAGCAGGCCCGGCCCGAGTTGTACGGCCACGCCTGTATCGTGGGCCGCGATATTGACGAAGAAGCGGTCTATCCCCTGCTCAGGGATTTTGCGTCGTTCAAGAGCGCCACGGGGATTTGGTGCGATGAGCGTTTTGTCGAGCGTCTCAGGCCCTATGTTGATTTCGATCCCGCCGGGAAGACCGTGGACGCTTCGTACCGTTCCGTGGCGGGCTTTAAGGTCTTTGCGCCCCTTCCGGTGCGGAATCTCAGAAAGAACATCGGCGAGCTGCTGGAGGGGAGGCGCGACAATCCCCGGGTCATTCTTATTGGCGCTGAGTTCTCAGGGATACGGGACGGGATTGAACAGTACGCGGCCTCCCTGCTGGGGGATTTTCCGGCCCTGGTGTTCCGCTTCGGCGCGGGCGGCAGGGGCGTCAGTTGTCTTGCCGACGCCCTGAGCGACAGGGTGCTTGCCCTGCTCAGCTACAGCGACCCGGTGCAGGCGGACATCCTCAAAAAAGACCGGGAGCTGCTTTCCCGCGAAAGGCTCAGGGACGAATTCTCCTCTTATTTGAAGGAGCGGGCCCGCTTTTTCCTTGGGGAATTCCTCGACGCCTACGAAAAGGCCGCTGTCGAGCAGGAGAAGCGGCCGGTTCTTATACTGGAGAATATGCACGAGGCCGAGGCGTATACCTTAAAGCTGATCCTCGACTGGTGTTCCGTTTCGTCGCCCAGGCTGGGGCCGGCGGTGTACTGCAGTTCCCGTGGGGAATCGGGCCTTGAGCCCTGGCAGAACGCGGGCTTCAATCTTTTTCAGGTAAAGCTGCCCGATGAGTTTTTCCGGCCCCTTCCGGGGACTGGGACCGACGCCCCGGTCTGGGCCCGTTCCCGGGACCTCTGGGAATTCGCGTACCTGGTATATGTGCTCCGTCCCTGCTTTCCCCCCCAGGCTATGGCCGCCCTGCTTGAGGAAGAAGGCAAAAGCCCGTTCATGACCGCCTCGGCGTTTTCCCTGCTGTACAATATCGGCGTCATCAATTCCCTTGACGACCCCCAGGTGCGGGTGCGGGATTTTGAGGCCCGGACAGGCAAGGTGCTCGGCGCGCGGAAAAAAATAATCGCCGGTCTTGCCCGGAAGCGTGTCCTTGCCTGGATACGCGACGGGAAGATCGAGCCCTGCTATAATCTGCTCCGTGTGCTTGCGCGGCTCGGCGGCCGTGCCGGGGAAGACCTTGTGCTTGACGCCCTGTGCCGCGATACGGTTGACGGGACCTTCTCCGGCATCGAAGAGGATTTTGAAGGGGACCGCATCGCGTCTGTCGCGGGGCCGGAGCTGACGCCGGCGCTGTTTTACATATTCAAGACGCTCAAGGTGCTCATCCACGGAACCGAGGTGCAGATACGGGAGGCCTTTTTGTACGCCCCGCCGGATAATGTTCCTTCTCCCCGCTACAGAGCCTATATACTCCTCAACCTGACCGCGTATCAGATTGGGATAAATGATTTTTCCGCCGCCGCCGATTCGGTCAAGGAGGCCATGCTCCTTACCCAGGGCGGGGTGCGGGGTTTGGCCCGCTCGTACCGGCTTTTCGCCCTGGTCAATCTCAGTCAGGGCAAGGTAGGCGACGCCATTGACTATCTCCAGTTTGCCTCGGAATACGCCGGGCGGGACAGGGACGCCGAGGAGCTTGCCATAACTTCGTTCTACGCAGCCGGGGCCCATTATATTTTCGGGAACATAGCCAAGGCGGAGCGCCTTGCCCTTGAAGCCGAGGAAGAGGCCCTGCGCTGCGGCCTGAGCGCCTGGGCCGCCCGCTTCCGTTTTTTCCAGGCCCGGTGCCGCTTTGAGACAGGGCGGTACAGGGAGGCCCTTGAAATGTTTGAGGCCCTCAAGTCTATGCGGGGTTTTGACAGCGGGGTCCAGGGCGGGACCCTTGACGCCTGGATCATGCGGACCGAAACCTATATCCTTGCGGGCCCCAAAACCTGGCCCTCAGGAGACGGCGCCCTGTTCCGCATCGAGGCGGCTCTGCTTGACCGGCGTTATGAGGAAGTGCTTGAGCTTTCGGACAGGCTGCTTATGGAACTGCCTTCCCAGGATTTTCCCCTGATAGAACAACCCGACTGGCGCAGCGGTTTTTCCCAGTGCGAGCTTTTGATAATACCCAAGGCTGAATATTTTCAGCGCCTTGCCTCAACCTACAAGGCCCTGGCTCTGGGCAGGCTCGGACATTCCCGGGGCGCCGATATGGACCAGGCCCTGCACCTGATGCAGCATATAACCAAGGACGAGCGCTTTCCCGGCTCCGACCCCAACGACAATTTTTATTTTTTTTCGTTATACCAAATTTACCAGGAAACAAGGGCCTCTGAGGTGGATATGAACACCGCCATAAGCATATCTTTTAACCGGCTTCAAAAGCGGGCAAGCCGCATTGATGACGCCGAGACCCGCAGAGCCTTTCTTTCGCTTAACAGATGGAACCGCGTCATCATGGACGCCGCGAAAGATCACAAATTAATTTAACGCGCCGTTATTCCGCATAGTTTTGTTATGCGTTCTATTGACAGGCCCCTCAGGTGAAATACACTTATCTGTAGACTCAAGGAGTCACTACATACGCGAGGGGTGAATACATCATGCATCTGTCTAAAAGGGTTTCCCTGTTTGTCGGGATTCTTGTACTAGCGGTATCGCTCAGCATAGGACTGATAGCGCTTTTTGTTGCTTCGGGCATTGTTGAATCTACAGCCGAAACTACCCTCATCAATGAGGCGGATATGGGGGCGCAGCTCATTCAGGCGACGCTTACCAATTACCTTGACGTACTGCGGGAGCTGGCAATCAGGGCCAGGGTCAGGACCATGGACTGGGAAGAACAGTACAAGGGTCTCATCGATGATATTGAACGTACCGGCTTTCTGGACATGGGCATAGTAAGCCCTGACGGAACGGTCCGTTATCTTGTTGACGGGTCCTCCTCGGATCTGAGCGGCCTGGATTACATACAAAAGGCCCTCGCTGGCCGCGCCGCGGTCTCGGACGTAATCGTAAGAAAGAGTACCGCTATGCCTGAGATCATGTTCGCCGTTCCCATCACCAACGGAAACCGCGTTGTTGGCGCCATCGCCGCCAGGCTGGACGCCTCTGTTTTAACCAGGCTTACCAGTACGGTAAAGATGGGAGAGACAGGCTATTCCTATATCATTAACCGGGAAGGAACCATCGTCGCCCATCCTGACGACTCCCTGGTGATAAACCGCTTTACCCCTTCCAAAGACGCTGAAAAAGACCCTTCGCTGAAATCCCTGGCAGCCTCAATAGCCACAGCCCTGGAAGGCAAGACGGGAATAGTCAGGTATGTATACAACAAGCGGAATATGTTCGTGGGGTATTCGCCCATAGAAGATTTTAACTGGAAACTCATGGTTACGATTACCTATGATGAACTCATGGCGGGAATACGGACCTTGAGGCTCCTGATCATCATTCTGGTTCCCGCGTCGGTGCTTGCCGGCCTTGCCATCGCGGTGCTCATCGGCCGCTCGGTGGCGCGGCCCATCAAAAAAATGATTCCCGTGCTGGAAAAAGTTTCCGGCGGGGACCTGGGGGAAAGGCTCGACGTCAAAGCCGGGGACGAAATCGGCGCCATGTCGGAGCAATTCAACCTTTCTATTGACAGCCTTGCCCGAATGGTAAAGACCACCCAGGAGGCCGCCGGACGGCTGGAGCGCATATCAGGCGATCTTTTTTCCACGATGAACACCGCCGACGCCGCCACTACCCGTATTGTGGACGGCATATCGGGGGTCAGGGAAAAGACCGTTTCCCAGGCCGCCTCTGTTACCGAGACCTCCGCCGCCATGGAGGAAATAAAAAGCCACACGGAAAAACTCAACAGTTCCATCGAAAGCCAGAGCGCCGCGGTGGTTGAGTCCTCATCGGCCATTGAGGAGATGGTGTCCAATATCAAGTCGGTGGCGGACATACTGACCAAGAACGCCGCGTCCATGGATGAACTGCTCCGGGCTTCCGAATCGGGCAGGGACGGAATTCAGAAAGTGGTGGACATCATGAAAATCCTCGAAGACGCTTCAAACGGGCTGATAGAAGCCAGTTCCATGATACAGAACATAGCCGGGCAGACCAATCTCCTCGCCATGAACGCCGCCATAGAAGCGGCCCATGCCGGCGACGCCGGCCGGGGCTTTGCGGTAGTGGCCGACGAAATCCGCAAGCTGGCGGAAAATTCCTCCGCCCAGGGCAAGTCCATCTCCACGGTACTCACCAACCTGAAAAACCAGATCAATACCGCCACCACCCTGTCCGGCGAGAGCCAGGACAGGTTCAGCAATATACTCTTCATCCTTGATCAGGTGCGGAACCAGGAGACGGTAATCAGGGGCGCCATGGATGAGCAGAGCGCCGGCAGCACCCAGATACTCCAGGCCATGAGGGAGATCAGCGAGATTACCGGCATGGTCAAGGAAGGTTCATCCGGGATGATGGAATCCAGCGCCGCCATAGTAAACGAAATGAACCACCTGTCCACCGCCACCGTGGAGATGAGTTCCGAAATGGACGCCATTGCCGGAAGCACCGACCGTATCAGCGGCGCCGTAAAGAACCTGAACGAAATCACCGTCCTCACCAGGGAAAACGTCTCCCTTTTGTCCGCCGAAGTTTCAAAATTCAAACTTTCCGGCTGAGAACAGGGTATCCCGGCCGCTTTCAGAACCATCAGGACTGAAAGCGGCTCTATTGACAAAGAGCCATGCTTTTAGTAGGGTGTTTTTTATTACCGGTTTGGCGTTCCGGACGCTTTGCCGGCATGGCGACATAGCTCAGATGGTAGAGCAAACGGCTCATATCCGTTCGGTCAGTGGTTCGATCCCACTTGTCGCTAAAAGACACGGTCTGTCCGGACAAATCATGTAAATTTAAGGGGGAAGATAATGAAAAACCAGCGCGTTTTTTTGTATGCGGGTTTTGCCGCCGTGGTCCTGCTTTCCTGCGGTAAATCGGATTCACCGGGTATTTCGCGGACCGTCTCCTCCGAGCCGTCCGCGCCTGCCCAGACCAGCTTGTCCCAGGGCATGGCGCTCAGGGTAAATTCCAGTTTCTGCTTGGCGGAAAAAAACGACGCCGAAGAGATTACCAGTATCAGATGGAATGATACGATTGTCCTGGGCGAAAGGGTTGCCGTTCTCGGCGATTCGGCAACGTACACCTATGCCGGGGACAAGGCCGAATACGAATTTACCCCCATCATGCGGGATGGCGGCAAGACAGGGTTCATGTTCAGTTCCCAGCTTGCCCCGGCGGGGAACCTTGCCGTGGTGATTGACGAGAGGGCGGTGCTTTACAGCGGGGCGCGCAATACCGACGCCCTGAGTACCATACTGCCGTTAAAGACCGTGCTTGTTACCTATCCTGAAACGGAGCGGGACGGTTTTGTGCAGTTCCAGGCCTATGACGCTGAACGCCAGCGTAATTACCGGACCAATTTTATCAAAACCCAGTCGCTTACTTTCAGCAATGACGATGTACAGTCCGTCATACTGCTTCATACCGCCGAGGTGCTGGGCCCGGCTGAGGCCATACGCAAAGAGGCCCTTCTTGAGGCGGCCTATAATGACTATCCCGGATCGGCCTTTGCCGCCGAGATACGGGGGCTTCTGTCCGGCAAGGCAATACAGCCCAGTTCCCTGGGCTCTCTTTGGGTCAATGATCATGATGTCAATGTGCGGGATAATCCCGATGAGAAAGGCGGCAGAATCATAAGCCAGCTTTCCCTGGATACGGAAGTAAAGGTTTCCGAGGAAACAAGCGAAAGCTATACCGTCGACGGGCGGACCGGCAGGTGGTACCATATTACTTCTCCGGTGGATGGCTGGGTATTCGGAGCCTTTCTCGGCCAGTAGGCATTTTCGCGCCGCATGCGGGAGCCCGGCGAGGACCCGGAATATCTGGGGCGGCAGCTCATTACCTGCCTCGGCAACAAACGGAGCCTTCTTGATTTTATAGGCAGGGCCCTTGAAGTTGTCCGTTCCCGTCTTGGCCGGGACAAGCTGGCGCTCTTTGACGTATTCAGCGGGTCGGGGGCGGTAAGCCGTTTTTTTAAGCGCTACGCGAGTCTTCTTGTCAGCAATGACCTTGAACCGTATAGCGAATGTATCAGCCGCTGTTACCTTGCCAACCGTTGCGAACTGCCGGTTCCGCTTGCGGAACTTGAAAAACTGCACCTCGGCCTCCTTGAAAAACTTTCAGGCCCGTTCCGGCCCGGTTTTATCGCCGAATTGTACGCCCCCTCTAACGAAGACCGCATAGGGCCCGGTGAGCGGGTTTTTTATACTCCCCGGAACGCCGCCTATATAGACAGCGCGCGGCAATATATAGATGAATTCGCCGGGGAAATACAGCCCTTTTTTATTGCCCCCCTTCTTTCCGAGGCTTCAATACACGCCAATACCGCCGGGGTCTTCAAGGGCTTTTACAAGGACCGCTCTACGGGTATAGGCCGTTTCGGAGGGACAGGGGAAGATGCCCTGAGCCGCATCCGGGGCAATATCGCGCTGCCCTTTCCCGTATTCAGCCGTTTTGAATGTCCTGTGGAAATTTACCGCGAGGACGCCAATGCCCTGGCAAGGCGTCTGCCCGAGCTTGACCTGGCCTACCTTGATCCCCCCTACAACCAGCATCCCTATGGTTCAAATTATTTTATGCTTAATCTTATTACCCGCTACGAAAGGCCCGGCGCTCTGAGCCCGGTTTCGGGCATACCTCCCGGCTGGAACCGTTCCCCATACAACAAAAAGCGCGAAGCCCCGGCTGCCCTGGAGGAACTGGCCCTGGGCATCAGGGCAAAATTCCTCCTTGTATCCTATAATTCCGAAGGCTTTATAGGCCGGGAAGCAATGGAGGCGCTGCTTTCAAAGGCCGGGAAACTGACGGTGCTCGAAACCCCCTATACCGCCTTCCGGGGCAGCAGAAACCTCAGAAACAGGGAGATTCATCTTAGGGAATATCTTTACCTTGTTGAAAAATCCTGAAAGATTCCCCGGCGCGGCCTTATATGATATAATTGACACATCCTCCCGGTACAAGGTAGACTAATACATGTGGAAACAAAAAAGACTGTTTTGATTGTTACTGACGGCGCGGAATCCACGGTCAGGGTAGCCGGAGAGATAGCCGCTGTCTTTACCGCCGCTTCTCCGGACAACAAGGTCAAGGTGGTCAAGGCCAAGGACTTTACGGCTACCGATCTGCTTCCCGCGGACCTTTGCTTTTTTGGCGCCGAAAATCCTTCTCCGGCCTCCTTTGCCGGCCTGGAACAACTGCTCCTTCATATCAATCTTGCCGGACGCCCCGGAGGGCTTTTTGCCGGATCGGCCAAGGCCGCCGCCTATTTGCGCCGTATTGTTCATGACTGCGAACTTCGTGTCAGCGCCAAGCCCTTTGTGGCCGGCAGCTCAGGTTCGGTAAAAACCTGGATTAAAACCGTAAAGTAGGGAGCGTTCCCATGGGCGAAACCTTTGATCTCGACCGGTACATCAGGAGGGTCCCCGACTTTCCCAAGAAAGGCGTTCTTTTTTACGATATTACCAGCATACTTACCCAGCCTGTGGCTTTTTGCTACTGCGTTGAAGCCATGGTTTCGCATTACAGTGCGGGAAGCATAGACGCCGTGGCGGCCATTGAGGCCAGAGGCTTTCTTTTTGCCGCCCCCTTTGCCTGCCGCATGGGCATACCCCTGATACTGGTGCGGAAAAAAGGCAAGCTCCCCGGCAAAACACTGGTCAAAAAATACCATCTTGAATACGCCGAGGCTGAAATAGAACTCCATGTTGACGATGTCAAAGCCGGCCAGAAAGTGCTCCTCATAGACGACCTTATCGCCACCGGAGGAACCCTCTCCGCCGCCAGGGAACTGCTCAGAAAAGCCGGCGCCGAAGTCCCCGAGATTTTCGGCGTCGTAGGGCTGCCCTTTCTTAATTTTGAATCCAAACTCGCGCCCACCCCGGTACGCACCCTGATAAACTACGATTCGGAATAGGCCGTGCCCTAATCCGGCCTCCTTGCCGGATTAACGCTGCTTCACTTAAAGAAGAATTTGCCGTGAAGTGGACCGCTTCGCGGTAAATTCAATGAGAAGAAGACGAATAAGTTTAAGAGGGAGGAAGGGGGGCGCATTTCCACACTGCCGTTTGGCATTGCGGCATATGCGCCGCGCCCCCCT
>JAISDF010000042.1 GCA_031265025.1 Spirochaetaceae bacterium | reverse complement strand
CCCCGGCCCTGGCGGGCTGCTTCTTGGGTTTGGGGGCGGCTATGTCCTGATGAAAAGCCGCTTCCCCTTTCGCGCCGGGTTTCTCCCGGAGCGCGGTCCTGAGGGGCACGGGTCTGAGGATGGTTCGGGCCGCGCAGAAGCAGGGCCGGCGCCAAAAAAACCGCTCCTCCTTGCCCTGCGTTATGTGTTCGGCATGGCGGGACTGGGTTTCCTGTATATTGCCCTGAAACGGCTGCTCCCCGTAGAAGATTCGCCTTACTACGCCCTGGCCCGTTTCTGCCTCTACGGGGCCGCCGGATTCTGGGTATCCGCCGTTGCCCCGGCCTTCTTTGTCCGCTTCTCCCTTGCCCGTTCAGGATAGCGTTAATGGCACATACCGTGAACACGGCGTATTACGGCGATGAAGCTCCCATTGCCGCCCTGGCCACGGACGGGAGCCGGGGGGCGCTGGATATTCTGCGCGTTTCAGGAAAGGGCTCTTTGGAACTTTTCGCGCCCTGTTTTTCCCGCGGGGAAAAGCTCCGCGCCTCGCCGGGGCAGGTCCTTTTGCACGGCTGGATCAGGGACAGCGGGGGCGCTCCCCTTGACGAGGTGGTGCTTTCCGTTTTCCGCGCTCCCCGTTCCTATACGGGCGAAGACGCCCTTGATATAAGCTGCCACGGCGGCGGCAGGGCGGCCCGTTCCATACTGGAGCGCCTCCGGGAGCTTGGCTTCCGTGACGCGCTGCGGGGCGAATTCACCTTCCGGGCTTTCATGCACGGCAAGCTGGACCTTACCCGCTGCGAAGCGGTCATGGAACTGGTTTCGTCAAAGACAGAGCTTTCCCTTAAAAAGGCGGCGGGGCGGCTTTCAGGGCTTCTCCATGACGAGATTCAGGGAATAAAGGACCTTTTGATTGAAGTCCTCACCGGGACGGAACTGCTTCTTGATTATTCCGAAGAAGACGGCGTAGCGCCGCCTCCCGATACAGACGGGACAGGCAGCGTTCTTCCCGGCAGGAAAGCCGCCGAAGAAGCGGCGTTGAGGCTTACTGCCCTTGCCGCTTCCTACGCCCGGGAAAGGCTCTGCCAGGAAGGGGCGCTGCTTGTAATCGCCGGAAGGCCCAACGCGGGAAAGTCGAGTCTCTTCAATTACCTGCTCAGGGAAGAGCGTTCCATTGTCACCGAAATACCCGGTACGACCAGGGACTGGATAGAAGCGTGGGTTTCCATCGGGGGTATACCGGTGCGCCTTGCCGATACCGCCGGATTCCAGGATTCACAGGACAGGATTGAAAGGCAGGGCATAGAACGAAGCAGGGCGCTTGCCGCCCGTTCCGACCTGACCCTCTACCTTGTCGACGGAAGCCGGGGCATGGAAGAGGCCGACAGGGAGTTCATCAGGGAACTCAAGGCCGGGGGTCCCGTTCTCGTGGTATGGAACAAGATTGACAGGGCGAAACCGCCCGGGGCCATGAAGGCGGAAATGCCCGGCATAAGCGCGAAAACAGGCGAAGGCATGGCGGAGCTTGAAAAGGCCGTTATCGCCGCCCTCGTCCCCGAATCAGGCCGCGGGGACATAACGCGGGCCGCGCCCGGCATAGCGGCGGAAAGGCAGAAACTCCTTGTGGACCGTTCCCTTGCTTCGCTTAAAGAGGCCCTTGCCCTCGCTGACGCGGGAAGCCCCCTTGACCTCGCCGCCCCCCTCCTCAGGGACAGCGTAGACGCCCTGGGGGAAATCACCGGAGAGGTCTCCACGGCGGACATACTGGACGCCATGTTCAGCCGTTTTTGCGTAGGCAAATAAGGTATATGCTTTGCCTGTTTTATGCTACAGTTGGCCATGGTTTCAGGCGGAGATTACAGATGCGTCGTTGTGGGCGGAGGCCACGCCGGAATTGAGGCGTCGCTGGCAGCGGCCCGGCTCGGATTTTCCACCCTTCTTGTTACCCAGAATCCCGACCGCATAGGCGTCCTCTCCTGCAATCCCGCCGTGGGAGGGCTTTCCAAAGGAAACCTTGTACGGGAAGTCGACGCCCTGGGCGGCCGGATGGGAAAGCTCATCGACGCCTCCATGATACAGTACCGGGTGCTGAACCGTTCCCGGGGACCGGCGGTGCAGGCGCCCAGGGCCCAGGCTGACAAGGCGGTCTACCAGAGGGAGGCGCGGCTTGCCCTGGAAGGGGAGAAAAACCTCAGCATACTCATGGACACCGTTACGGACCTCATTGTTTCAAAAGACAATAGACAGGTTGAAGGGGTTGTCACCGCCTTGGGCCGGAGCATAGGCGCGGAAGCGGTGATCCTTTGCACAGGTACTTTTCTTGAAGGGAAAATTTTTATCGGCGAATACGACGCGGGCGAAGGACGGCTCGGCGAAGGGGCGGCCCTGGGGCTGGGAAAGAATCTGCGGAAACGGGGTTTTTTGACAGGCCGGCTCAAGACAGGAACTCCCGCCCGCATAGCCGGGGATACGATTGATTATACGGCGCTGGAAAGGCAGGACGGCGAAACGCCGAGGCCCTTTTCCTTTGATGCCGAAAGCGGCGTTTCCTGGGGACAGCAGCTTCCCTGCTGGATTGCGTATACCAATGAACAAACCCACCGGGTCATCAGGGAGAACATTGACCGCTCGCCCCTTTACTCAGGCAAGATCACCGGAACCGGCCCCCGCTACTGCCCTTCCATCGAAGACAAGGTCGTGCGTTTCCCCGAAAGGGAAAGGCACCATGTGTTCATTGAGCCCGAGGGATTGTACACCAATGAAATGTACCTCAACGGGCTTTCAAGCTCCCTGCCCCTGGATGTGCAGTACGCTTTTATCAGAACCATAGCGGGGCTGGAAGAGGCCCGCATTGTAAGGCCGGCCTATGCGGTGGAATACGATTATCTTGATCCCCTCGGCCTCTACCCTACTCTCGAATCAAAAACGCTGTCGGGCCTCTTTGCCGCCGGACAGACCAACGGCAGTTCGGGCTATGAGGAGGCCGCCGCGCAGGGCGTCATGGCGGGCATCAACGCCGCGCTGAAACTTTCGGGAAAGCCGCCGCTCATACTGGGCAGGGCCGAAGCCTATACCGGCGTTCTTATTGACGACCTTACCACTGTGGGAACAAAGGAGCCCTACCGCATGTTCACCAGCCGCGCGGAACACCGGCTCATGCTGCGCCACGATACCGCCGATCAGCGCCTCACCCCCAAAGGCAGGGAAGCCGGCCTTGTGGATGAGCGGCGCTGGGAACGGTTCATGAAAAAAACAGCCGGCCTTGACGAAATAAAGGAACTGCTTAAAACAAGGCGGCTTCAGGAAATTTCCCCTGACCCGGAGAATGGCATGGCGCGTAACGAGGCTCCGCGTAACGCTGCCCTTGCCGGTCATGAAGGGGACAGTTTTGAAAAGATACTCGCAGGCGGAACAGCGGGCATACACGACCTGCTTCCCTTTATACCTGAACTCAGGTCCTATCCCGCCGAATGGATTGAAGGAGCGGCCCTTGACATTAAATATTCGGGGTATATCGAAAAAGAAAAACGGGCCGCCCTAAGGAACGCCAAGCTGGACAGCGTCAGGCTGCCGCCTGATTTTGACTTTGCCGGAATCACCGGTCTTTCCTCGGAAGCAAAGGAAAAACTCATATCCGTGCGGCCCCTTACCCTGGGCCAGGCTGCCCGCGTCCCCGGAATAAGGCAGGGCGACATTGCCCTCCTCATGGTGCTGATCAAAAGGGCGCGCGCTTAAACACGCGGCGCCGAAGAGGCACCTTCTCAGCCCGGAGGCCAGGCAAGGGGCCTCCCGCCCAGAACATGGATATGAAGATGATCCACGGTCTGCCCGCCGTCGGTCTTGCAGTTGATAACAAAGCGGGCGCCCTTTTCGCCGCAGCCCAGAGCGGCGGCAAGCTCCTGGGCCTTGAAGATGAGCCGTCCGGCAAGGTCCGCGTCTCCATCTTCAAGCTCCATAATGTTCCTGATATGCCGTTTTGGAATCAGGAGGAAATGAAGGGGCGCCTGGGGGTTCACATCGTAGAAAGCCAGCATATCGCTGTCCTCATAGATTTTTTTCGCGGGTATTTCCCCGGAAATGATTTTGCAGAATAGGCAGTCGCTCATGGCCCAACTGTATCACAGGAGAGGACAAGAATCTATCGGCCGCAAAGGACCCGTTCCAAACCAGGCCGTGAAATTTCAGGATAAGTTTTCCGGCAAACCGTGTTTTCGCCTTGACTTCAGCGTTCATAAATCTTAGATTTAAGAGGGGTGTTGTAAGCAAATCATAGCGCCCAAAGGAAGGATGTATGAAATTATTTATCAAAAAACTTGCGGGAAGAACCGCCGCCGCGGGGCTTTTACTGGTTCTTTTGGCGGGTTTTGCCGCGGGATGCGCAAGCGCTCCCAAGTTTACTCCCGGTGTCTACGAAGGTACGGCCAAGGGTTTTGGCGGAGACGTTGTCGCCAGGGTTGAGCTGTCCGATTCAGCCATAGTGTCGGTTACTGTTTCCGGCGATAATGAAAGCCAGGGCATAGGCAGCATAGCCATAGCGGAACTGCCCGGCATCATTGTACAGAGGCAGACTACCCAGGTTGACGCCATTGCCGGCGCGTCGGTGTCGAGCCGCGCGGTGATTGAGGCGGTCAACGCGGCCCTCCGTTCAGCCGGTGTTGATCCGGCAAAACTTACCGGAAAAACGGTTTCAAGCAGGGCCAGGACCAGCGAAACGGTAAACGCCGACGTAGTGGTCATAGGCGGCGGCGGCGCGGGAATGTCCGCGGCCATCATAGCCAAACAGGCGGGCCTCAACGTGGTCATCATCGAGAAGATGGCCATGCTCGGCGGCAACAGTTCAAAGTCAACCGGAGGCATGAACGCCGCCGAGACCAAGTACCAGAAAGAGCAGAACATCAGCGATTCGGTACAGACCTTCATTGACGATACCATGAAGGGCGGCGGCAATATCGCCGACCGTTCACTGGTAACCATCCTCGCGCAGAGTTCGGCGGAGGCCATTGACTGGCTTGATTCCATAGGCGCTCCCCTCCCCAGGGTTTCTTTTTCCGGCGGGGCGACCAACAGGCGCATCCATCAGCCCGCCGACGGTTCGGCGGTAGGCATTTACCTGGTCGCGGCCTTTGAGAAAAAACTTACCGAACTCAATATTCCCGTATATCTCAATACCAGGGCGACCGACTTCATCGTCGATTCCCAGGGCAGAGTTACCGGAGTCAGGGCCGAATCGTCCTCAAAAAATTACACCTTTAACGGAAAATCCGTTGTCCTCGCCACAGGCGGTTTCGGCGCAAACGAGGCCATGTATACCAAGTACCGGCCTGAACTCAAAGGCTTTGTTACTACCAACTCTCCGGGCGCTACCGGCGACGGCATAATAATGGCCGAAAAAATACACGCCGCCCTTGTGGATATTGAACAGATACAGATTCATCCCACGGTGGAACAGAAAACCGCCATCATGGTTACCGAGGCGGTACGGGGCGACGGCGCCATTCTTGTAAACAAGGAAGGAAGGCGTTTTACCAACGAAATGGGAACCAGGGATGTGGTTTCCGCCGCGGTCATAGCCCAGAGCGAGGGCTTTGCCTACATAGTCTTTGACCAGGCGCTGCGGGAAGGACTCAGGGCCATTGAAGGCTATGTGACCAACAACATAGTTACCGAAGGGGCGACCATACAGGACCTCGCGGGCAAGCTGGACATAAATCCGGCGGTTCTCGCGGAGACCCTTTCAACATGGAACGCCGCGGTAAGAGCCGAAAGGGACAGCGCCTTTAACCGGAACACCGGCATGGAGAAGGACCTTTCCCGCGCTCCCTATTACGCCATCAAGATAGCCCCCGGAGTACACCACACCATGGGCGGCGTCAAGATTAATACCCAGGCCCAGGTTATCTCCACCTCGGGTAATCCCATACCCGGCCTCTTTGCCGCCGGTGAAATTACCGGAGGAATACACGGCAATAACCGCATAGGCGGCAATGCCGTGGCAGACATTGTTATTTTTGGCCGCATAGCCGGCTCTTCCGCGGCCAGGGCCGCGAGGGGCAACTAAGCGGAAACTCCCCGCCTGACGCGGGGCGGTATGAAACGGCGGAGAGGCATAGCGCCTCACGCCGTTTTTTTTTGCGGCTACAGGGCGGCCTTTCGCAGGGCGTCTTCCAGAGCGTCCAGAAAGCCCCGGCTCGAATACGAAGCTCCGGCCACTATATCCACATCGGCCGCATTGGCGTCAAGCACCGAGGCCGTAAGTTCGTCAAAGGCGGCTGTTCCTATGCCCTGGGTATCGGAGTACTGTAGTACATCAATTTGAATAATCGCGCCGGAGCTCACCGTTACCTCAAGTATCACCGGCCCAAAATAACCCTCTCCCCTTCCCTCATAGACTCCGGGAGTATAGAGGGCCTTTAGAGCGCCCCCGCCCCCGGCGCAGGAAAAAAACAGAACCGGTACAAGAAGGGAAAACACAAGTCTTAATTTCTTCATGACAGCACCTCTATTTTTTGGCGGCCCAGGCCGCCGCATTCGCAGCCTATAAATTCAAAGGCCGCCTTGAACCAGGTTTCAGGGTCCGTAACAATACTTTTCGCGTGGGCAGCGCCGCGTATCAGCACAAGGGAGACCGGACCCGCGCCCCGCTCCTTCCTTT
>JAISDF010000038.1 GCA_031265025.1 Spirochaetaceae bacterium | reverse complement strand
TACGACGGTAAACACGCTGCCCGGCGCGGACGGGGCGCTGTTTGCGGCGGGGCTTGCGGCGCGTATCCTGCCGCCGTGGGCTTCCACTATGGCCGCCGCTATGGCAAGGCCTATGCCCGCCCCGCCTGTATTCCTGCTCCGGGATTTGTCCGATCGGTAAAAGCGTTCAAACACATGGGGAAGGTCTTCCTCAGCTATGCCTATGCCGGTATCTTCAACAGTAATCTCGTACTGTCCCGAATCAGGCCGGGCTTTGAGCCGTACGGTAATGGCGCCTGAGTCCGTATAGGTAAGCGCGTTGGAAAAAAGATTGATGAAAACCTGGGTCAGCCTGTCCTGGTCGGCAAAGACCGGGGCGCTTTCAAGCTCGCACCGTATGGCGATGCCCTTTTCTCCGGCCGCCGCGGTAAACTGTTCCGCTGTTTTGGAGAGAAGCCGCCCAAGGTCAAATTCCGTCTTGTGAAGATGGAGGGCGTCCCGTTCAATAACCGAAAGGGAATTGAGGTCCTCGACCAGTTTTTGCAGGCGGAGGATTTCCTCACGGCAGCTTTCCAGATGTTCGGGGCCGCTTTCCCATACGCCGTCTATCATGGCCTCCACGTTCCCCCTGAGGACGGTGAGGGGGGTGCGCAGTTCGTGGGCCACGTCGGCGCTGAGCCGTTTCTGCCAGCGTTCGCCGTTTTCAAGCGCCTCGGCAAGTCCGTTTATTGAACGGGAGAGTTCACCGAGTTCCTCAGGCTGCGTTCCTTTGGGGGGAGCCAGGCGGGTTGAAAGTTCGCCCCGGCCTATGCGGCGGGCGGCTTTGGCGGCCCTGAGTATGGGCCGCGAAAGGCCCGTGGCGATGAACACCGAGACCACGACGCCGAGGAGGGTAAAGACCAGGCCCGCCGCGATGAGGAAGCGGTTCAGGGAACGGAGGAAAAGCGATTCTCCTTCACTGTAAAAGAAGGGGCCGTAGTTTTGTATGTTGAGGGCGGCGACGGGCTTTCCGCCGTAATTGAGGGTATAGATGCTGTTCTGAAAGGCCCCGTTAAGCTGGTGTGCGGCCATCCTGCTTGTAATTTCAGAAATCACGGCGGCGCACTGCTTCATGTCGCAGGTGCGGGCGTCCCAGAGGGTTCTGCCTTCGTTATCCGCAAGGGAAACAATATAGCCCTGATGCACAAAGTGCATGCCCATGGCCTGGACTGTCGTCATGTCAAAGCTGCCCGAAAAGGGGTCGTACTGATCGGAAAGGGAACGGGCTATTTCTTCACTCTGGGCCTTTATATTGTTTTTTATGTACAGGGAAAAAAGGTTTCCGGCGAACACATTGATGGTGAGGCTGAGAACAAGCACGGAAGCGCCTATGAAGAGGGCGTATACCAGGGCGATGTAATTTCTGAGCCTCACGCCGCGCCTCCGAAACGGTAGCCCACGCCGTACACCGTGTGTATGTATTTGGGGTCCCCGAGTTTTTGCCTCAGGTTTTTGACATGGGTGTCAATGGTACGGTCAAAGCCATCGTAGTCGTCCTTTACCGCGGTGATGATTTCATCCCGGGTAAAAATCTTTTGGGGCCGGGACATGAGGAGCATGAGTATGTTGTATTCGTTGGGGGTAAGGGCCAGGGTCCCGCCGTTTACGCTGACCCGCCTCTCGTCGAGGTTTGCCGAAAGTCCTTCCCAGGCGAGTATTCTTCCTCCCCGTGGTTCGTTACGCGAAATCATCCTTGAGCGGCGGAGTATCGCCGCCGTCCTGGCCATAAGTTCCCTGGGGCTGAAGGGCTTGGTAACATAATCGTCGGCCCCTATGCTGAGTCCGTTGATGACGCTTTCCTCGTCGGCCCTGGCCGTCATCATGATGACCGGAAGTTCAGATACGGCTCGTATCTTTGCGCAAAGTTCTTCCCCGGAAAGATCGGGGAGCATCAGGTCCAGAAGCAGGAGGGAGACAGGCTCTCTTTCGAGCAGCGCGAGGGCCTCCTTTCCCGTTCCGGCGGCAAGGACCCTGTAGCCGTTTTTTTTGAGGTAGGAACTTACAAGTTCCCGTATTTTTGCCTCGTCATCCACTACCAGTACAAGGTCTTCCATGCGCCGCTTTTACACTACCTCGTAACCCTGGTCGGCGATGGCCGCCTTTACCGCGTCCAGGGCTGTTTTTCCGGGATCGTATTCCAGCGCCACGGTTCCGCCTTTGAGGTCAACCGCCGCCTTCTTTACCCCGGCGAGGGACTCGGCGGCCCTGGTAACAGCCTTTACGCAGTGCTCACAGGACATGCCGTTTACTTTTAACACCGTCTTTTCCATACACGAAACTCCTCTATGGGCGGCTGGAGCCGCCATGTATAACACGCAATAACGCGGGGCGTACCAGCGCGAAGCGTTACGCCCAGTATATACCGGAATTTTGTGGAAATTATGAAGGAAAACGCCGAATTCGCATCTTTACGGCCAGCGCCCGCTTTTTACGGCCCTATCCGTTCAGCCGCTTTTCTATCGCGTCAAGCTCGGCGTACAGTTCCTTGGGGAGCTTGTCGCCGAATTTGGGATAGTGGTTCTTGCGGACATCGGCGATTTCCTTTTTCCAGCCTTCGATGTCTACCGAGCAGAGTTCCTTCATCGCTTGGGGGCTTACGCCTTTGGGCGCTTCGATGGCGTCCGGCTTGGGAAGGTTGCCGATGGGGGTTTCCACACAGTTGTCCTTGCCGTCGCAGCGGTCAAAGATCCAGGCCAATACGCGGCTGTTTTCGCCGTAACCGGGCCACATGAAAGCGCCGCCTGAGTCCTTGCGGAACCAGTTGACAAAGAAGATCTTGGGCAGCTTATCGGTCTTGCCCGCGGCTTCGGCCTTTTGGCCCAGCTTGATCCAGTGCTTGAAGTAATCGCCCATGTGGTAGCCGCAGAAGGGCAGCATGGCGAAGGGGTCCCGGCGCACCTGGCCTACCTGGTCGGAGATGACCGCGGCGGTAACTTCCGAGCCGGTGATGGAACC
>JAISDF010000100.1 GCA_031265025.1 Spirochaetaceae bacterium | reverse complement strand
CTCCTTGCCCTTCTCGCCCTTGCCATAGTGCTGCTCCAGAATTTTGTCGGCATAGTCATGGTCATCGCCATGCTTACCCTGCCCGCGGGCAGCGCTTCAAACATTGCGAAAAACCTCGTCTCCCTCATGGTTTACAGCGCCCTTGCCAGTGCCCTCTTTTCCGCGGGCGGCCTGGTTCTGGGCTGGGCTCTGGACCTTCCGGTGGGAGCGGAACGGTAATACTCGCCGGGCTGGTCTTTCTGGCGGCGGCGGCCCATAAAGCCATACGGAGAAAATAGGCTGCGGAGCGGACTGGCGCTTGCGAAAAAAGTACGGTGTGGTATACTTAACTAATAAAGGAGGATGAAGATGGAAAAAAAGATGTGCAGGGCGGCTCTTGCCGTCATGGTACTTTTTATGCTTTTCGGCATAGGTTCCTGCAACAGGAGCGGGGACGGGAGCGGGCAGATTGTCCTTAACGCCCTTTTCATGAAGCAGGCCGGTTACAGCGAAAGCGATGTCGGCGCGATTACCGAGCAATTCCAGAGGGATAATCCCACCATTAAGATCAACCAGACCTGGGTCGCCTATGAGGAACTGCTTCCCAAGATACTGGCCTCTGCAAAGTCCGGGGGTTACGACATTATCGTCGGCGACTGTATCTGGACGGCCCAGTTTGTCCAGGCGGAACTGGTCAAGGATCTTACCGAAAAGGTAGGGCAGCTTACCCTCGGTGATGTCTGGCAGGGTTCCCTTGACGCCATCACCTATCAGGGAAAATACTACGGCGTTCCCTGGCTTAATGATGTCAAGTATCTTTTCTACAATAAAAGGATGCTCGCCGCGGCCGGTTTCTCATCTCCTCCGGCGACCTGGGATGAATTTCAGATCCAGGCCCAGGAGATAAAAAGACGGGGCATTGTTGAATATCCCGCCGCGTGGTGCTGGTCCCAGGCCGAAGCCCTGATTTGCGACTATACCGCCGTATCGGGCGGTTTTGGCGGTCAGTTTGTGGACCGGAACGGCGCGCCGACTCTCAATACCCCCCAGAACAAGGCGGCTATTGATTTTATGTACGGAACCATCAGGAACGGCATCACCAATCCCATGTCCCTTGAAATGCTGGAAGACGATGTGCTCAGTACCTTCTGTGCGGGAAACGCGGCCTTTGGCCTTAACTGGACCTATATGTTCAACTCCGCCCAGGACCCTTCTGTTTCCAGCGTAGTCGGTGATGTAGGCATAGCGCCCATACCCGGAACCCAGTCCGTAAGGAGCGCCACCGTCAACGGCGGCATGTCGCTTATGATGACATCAGGGTCCAAATATGTGGACGAGGGCTGGAAGTACATGCTGTACCTTTCTTCCCCGGATGTGCAGGCCCGGTACAGCAAGGACGCCCTGCCTATATGGAAGAGCCTCTTTTCCAATGACACGGTAATAAAGACCAATCCCGAGATTGTTCCTGTGGCCGAGGTGCAGTACGGATACCTTGTAAACAGACCCATGGTGCCCTACTACGCGCAGCTTTCTACGGTCATGCAGGTCGAGATACAGTCCGTGCTTCTTGGCACCCAGAGTTCCGATACTGCCCTGAAAAACATTCAGGACACGGCGGAAAGACTCAGGGCCCAGTAAAAGTGAACCGCGACGCGGCCGGCGCTTCTGCCGCCGGCCGGAATTTTTGCCGGGAGAAGATCGGTGCTGCCGCGGGATAGCCGGGCGGGGCTTTCGCCCCGGCTCAGGTCCGAGCAGCGTTTTGCCTATGTCTCCATAGCTCCCGCGCTGCTTATAGTTTTTGGCGTTGTCGTTGTTCCCATCTTTGTTACCCTTATGTACAGCGTGCGGAACATGTCGCCTCTCTCATCCCATTATGGGGAATTCGCCGGCCTTGGCTTCTATATAAGCGTACTCCGTTCCGCCGAATTCTGGCAGGACCTGGGCCGTACCCTGTACTTCACCGTTTTTTCGACCCTCCTTGAGACGCTCGCCGGCATCTTTGTGGCCCTGCTTCTCAATGAAAAATTTTTCGGCGTTAAATTCCTCCGTACCATAATCATCATTCCCTGGGCGCTTCCTACGGTGGTTAACGCCAGCATCTGGAAGCTGATTTTTAACGGCGAATACGGCGTCTTTAACGCCATATTGCAGCGGCTGCATATCTTTGACAGTTACCAGTCCTGGCTTGGCAATCCCGCCGCGGCAATGAATATGATCATCATTGCCGATTCGTGGAAGATGACTCCCCTGGCGGTAATCTTCTTTCTTGCCGCGCTGCAGAATATCAGCAGGGACGCCTACGAAGCGGCGCTGGTTGACGGCGCCGGCCCTGTGCGGCGTTTTTTCATGCTGACCATCCCGTATTTACGGCCCACAATAGTCATCGTGATCATTATGCGCACTGTGGAGAAGTTCAAAGCCTTTGATATTTTTTATATCATGACCAGGGGCGGTCCGTCCAACAGCACCAGAACCCTCATGTACGACGCGTACTTAAAGGCCTTTTCCCACATGGATTATTCGGGGGCTTCGACCTATGCCTATCTTATCGCCTTCGTGGTGATGGCCCTCACTGTGGTATACATACGGGTCGAGAAAAAGGGAGGACGGAGACTTGATTAAGCGGAATTCCCGGGGGTATTACCTGCTGCTCCTCTTTGCCGTTTTTGTAACCCTGTGCATCCTGGCGCCCTATTACTGGATGCTGGTAACCAGTATCTCTCTGCCCAGGGATCTTACTTCCCGGCCCCTGCGCCTGCTTCCCGCGGCGATAAGTTTTGACCGTTATCTGACCATTTTCAGCGAGACCACCGCTTCCGACAGTCCGGCCCATGTATTCAGGGTCTCGATGAAGAACAGCCTCATCGTGTCCCTTTCTGTTACCGCCGTTTCACTTGTCGTCGGCTCCCTGGCATCCTACGCCTTTGCCCGGCTGCGTTTCAGATTCAGGAACGGCCTCATCCTGCTTACAATATTCACCTATATGATTCCCCCTGTGGCCCTGGTTATCCCGATGTACATGATATTCAGCGGGCTTGGCATGCTGGATCAGAAGCATACCCTGGTCCTGCTCTACCTTTCGGTTATTATCCCCTTTGTCATCTGGGTCATGCAGGGTTTCTTCGGCTCCTTGTCCGGTTCTTTTGAAGAAGCCGCGGAGATAGACGGATGCAGCCGCTTCCAGACCCTGTGGTACATATTCCTCCCCCTGGCGCGCCCCGGCCTCATCGCTACCGCTCTGCTTTCCTTTCTCATGTCCTGGGATGAATTTTTCTTTGCCCTTATATTTACCTCAAGCCTCAACGCGAAAACCATCACCATCGCGGTCTCCGAATTCAACGGGAAGTATGCCATTGATTACGGCATGATTTCCGCGGCGGGTATACTCGCTTCAATAGTCCCCATGCTCATCGTTATGCTTTTTCAGCGCTATATCGTTACCGGCATGACCGCCGGGGGCATCAAGGAATGAAAGCCTCCCTGTGCCTGAAGCGCAGGAGGAGCCCGATGAATTCCCTGTTTTCAAGAGGCGGCTCTTCAAAATAATAGAGATGGCTGCCGCAGGAATTACGGCAGTCGGAAGCGCCGAAGCCGGGAATCCCCCTGCCGCCTGTTTTTTTCAGGTCCGCCGCCAGTGCGCATTCAAGATTGCGGTAGCTTGCTATGGGGAAGCCGGTGAGCTTTTCTCCCCGGGAAGTAAGATAATCAATATGCCAGTGCGCTGTCTTGTTTGTTTTTTTTAGATGCCGGGAAAGGCGCTGTCTCAGGTTTTTTTGCGCCGAACCAGCGTACACATACCAGCCGGGGCTGAGGGAGATCTTTCCCAGGGCGCCGGGAATCAGGACGGTTTTTCTTTTAAGACGCAGGACAACAAGATAGCTCCCCCGGTTTTCTTCCGCGAGTTTTCCGTGGGAAAGATCGAGGGGAATCTCCCTGAGCAGTTCCGCCTTTCCGTCCCTGCCGCACTGTATGAGGGCCGCGTGAAGGGCCACGTCTTTTTTATGCCGGTGAAGCGCGGCGGCAAAGGCGGGGTCGGTGTGAAGGTTGGGCATAAAGACATCGGGGTTTCCGTGGACTATCACAAAAACTATATGGCAGAAGTAGCCCTGATGTTTCAGCGCGGCGAGTTCCTCAAGGTGCTTCCGCGCCCTTTCGCTGGGAGCGTCGGGGAACATAGCCGTTCCGTATTCCACCAGGGAACAGGCTTTGACTTCCACAAGGTGTTTTGTGTTTCCCCTGCCGGTACAGAAGAAGTCAAAGCGTGAATTCCCCAGGGTATATTCAGGATGCACCTCTTTGAGCCCTGTTATGATGCGGGGCAGTATGAGCCTTTCCGCCGCGAGATTTGCCCGGGAAGAAATAAGGGGAACTATAGCCCCGTCAGCGGAACTTGCTCTGTCCCCGGAAGAAGCTCTGTCCCCGGGAAAGGCCCGGTGGTAGAGGGCCGCGGCGGTCCAGGCGGTTTTTGCCCTGCCCGCGTTTTGACGCCTTTCCAGAATAAGCCTTGTTCCGGGAAAAAGCAGCTCTTCCATGCGGCCGGGATTGGGGCAGTGGCAGGGAATGAGTTCATCACCTGAACGGGCCATGATGAGGAAACGGTTCGGCCTTCCGGCAAAGAAGGCCTCCCGGTCATTGGAGAAAAGCGTAAGCCGGCTGCTGT
>JAISDF010000099.1 GCA_031265025.1 Spirochaetaceae bacterium | reverse complement strand
GGGAGGGGCGCATTCCGGCGCGCTTGCGGCGGCTTCCGCGGGGGCGGCCTCCGGCGCGGCTGTTTCCGCGGCCGTGGCAGCAACACTTGTGGCAGTCTCAGCCGGTACGCTTGCGGCGGCTTCGGCGGTCTCAGCAGGGGCGGCCTCCGGCGCGGCATTTTCCGTGGTCGGAACAGCTTCAGCCGGGACGCTTGCGGCGGCCTCGACAGGCGCTACGGTTTCCGGCGCGCTTGCGGCGACTTCTGCAGGGGCGGCCGCCTCCGGCGCGGCTCCGGCGGTCTCGGCAGTGGGCGCGATGCCGGGCAGGGCTTCGGAACTCCGCCTGCGGTCCCTGCGGTGATCGTCCCTGGGGGCCTTCTTTTCCTCGGCGGGAACCTGTCCCTGGATGACCAGGTTTATCTCGGCCTGGGAGTTTTCGTAAAGTTTCACAATGATCTTGTATTTGCCCACGCTCTTGATATGATTCCCCGGAACCTCAATGCGTTTTCTTTCAATCTGAAAACCGAGTTTTGAAAGTTCATCCGCCGCGGTCTGATTGGTAACCGCGCCGTAGAGTTTTCCGTTGGGTCCGGCGGGAAGGGTAACGCTTATTTCGGCGGCTTCAAGTTTTTCCTTGAGACCCGACGCGTCCAGCCTTTTCTTGGCCTTGCGGTCTTCGATTTCCTCACGCCGCGACTCAAAAAGCCGTATCGTCGCTTCGTTATACGGAAGGGCAATACCCCGGGGAAAGAGAAAATTCCTGGCATACCCTTTTGCCACGTCCTTCACGTCCCCTTCTTCGCCCAGTACGGCAAGATCCTTGTTTAGTATAACCTTCATAATCCAAGCTCCTTAATGAATTGACCTGTTCGATAACCCGTTGGTTATTAAACAACTCTGATGTATGACCGTCAGCCTTCAGGAGTAGAAGCCGGTCCGTTTTGCCGGGGGATCCGGAAAGGGATCCAGTTTTCGGCAATGCCCAGAAGGGTAAGAACCCCCAGGGCTATCCCGTTGACAACGGGACTCAAAAAAACAATTACAATAAGCACATTGGCCAGAGAACGGAACAGGAGGGGCAGCTCCGGCCGGGCAAGAAAATAGAGGACTATTCCTCCTCCCTGAATCAGGTACAGTATGGCGCAGAACACCGCAAGGTTCCATCCCGGTATCTCAAGATACGGCAGCTTGAAAAGCGTACCGGCGACTGTCACGAGAAGAGACAGCGAAAAGATCCAGATGAGGCGGAGCGGGGCGTGAAAGAGACTCAGGTGTTCCCTCCCGGCGCGCCGCCTGAAAAACCATGAAACAATCACCGCCGCCTGGCGGTTGATAAAGAAAAAGAACGCCGCCGATGCCAGGGCCCCGCCCCGGAGGGCAACGGAACCCATGACCTTGAGCACCATGTCGGCGTTGACCGCCCCGCCCAAAGCCCCAGCTTCAAGCGAATCAGGGGCAATCATGGACTGGTACGCCGATGTAACCAGTTCGGCCTGGCCGCGCATCACGGCGTAAATGCCGGAATCAGCGCCCGAGAAAAGCAGCAGTGGTATGAGGCCGGCGGCGGTCAGAGCCGCGGCCGTAACCATCCTCACGGCAGCCGAAACCTGTGGAAAAGGCTTCCCGGTGGCAGCCCAAGAAAAGGACAGCGTTACCAGGGCAAAGTAGAGGGAGCTTGCCGCGCCCAAAGCTGAAAAGTCCCCGCCGCTCATGGTTATGACCCCGTTGGCCCCCAGCGCGGCGGCGGCGGCCACCCACGCGCCGGCGGGACTGAAACAATAGGCGGCGATTCCCAACGGCGCCAGAAAAAAGGCCGGCGCGAAGCTCCCCCTGGCAAACCACACACAGGCCGCAGAACAAAGGGCAACGCCGAGCAATATACGCCTGTTGGGAGGAGCCTGTACGCCCACGGTAAAAACAGAAGACCTTTAGTCAGCCACAAAAGGCAGCAGGGCGATAACCCTGGCGCGTTTAATCGCCAGGGCCAGGGCCCGCTGATGCCTGGCGCAGGTCCCGGTTATGCGCCGGGGGAGTATTTTACCCCGTTCGGTGATAAAACGGCGCAGGGTATCGGCGTCTTTATAATCGATCTTCATCTTCTGGGCGCAGAATTTGCACACCTTCTTTTTGAAGAAGACCTTGCCCTTGCCGCCCCGGCCGTTACGGTCTTCGCCGTCCCGGCCCATCATGCCATCCATTTCTGCGCCCCGTTCGGGCCTGCTTTTTTCGTGTTCTATAAATTTCTCATCAGACATGAGTATGCTCCTTGTTAAAACGGAATATCATCGGTAAAGCCGTCATCGGGGGGAACTTCCCGGGCCTCCGCTTGACGGGCGGGACCCTGGCCGGACGTATTCCCGCCGGCATTACCCCCCCAGCGGTCCCCGTTCCTGTCGGCGCTTCCGCCGGGATTTCCGCCGGAATTTCCGGCACCCTGGCTCCCCCCGCCCGGACTGCCGCCCAGCACAATAGTATTCGCCACAATTTCGATTTTCGAGCGGTTTTGCCCTTCCTGCTCCCAGCGGTCCTGCCTGAGTTCCCCGTCAACAGTAATGGTTTTACCCTTGATCAGGTACTGGTTGAGAACCTCTCCCTGCCTGCCCCAGAGAACCACGTCAAAAAAATTCGGTTCATCCACCCATTGATCGCCGTTTTTCCGCCTCCGGTTTACCGCGATGGAGAATTTACAGACTGCCTGTCCTCCGGCGGTATACTTCAGCTCGGCGTCGCGGGTCAACCTTCCGCTCAAAAGAGCGCGGTTAATATCGGCCATGGGAAACTCCTATTCTTCAATATTGACGAAAAGGTATTTGAGCAGATTGGCGTTAAGTTTAAAAACCTTGTCAAGCGCCGCGATCTTCGCGGGATCGGCTTTGATGGTAAACAGGACATATTTGGCCCGTCTCCGTTTTTTGACCTCATAGGCGAGATCCCTGTCCCCGGTTTCGTCGGTCTTTACGATCTCGGTCCCCTGGGCAGCGAGATCGGCGAGCAATTGCTCCCGCCCCGCCTTGTGCTGGTCTTCTTCCAATGGAAAAACAACTGTCAGCTCATACTGACGCATAGGTCCTCCTTACGGACTTAAGGATTTCCGCCCGAAGGCGGTTTACCCGGTCCCCCCTGGGGGGACAAAGAGGTATAGTTGCCATATATTACCGGAAACAGGGGCATCTGGGCAAGGGCCTAAGCCCGCCGCGCTTTCTGCCGATAATAAGAGCGGGGTAAAATCACACATGAATAAACGCGTCAATTTTGAAGACAATATTTTTATCCTCAAAGTCAGGATCAGGATGCTTGAAGACCTTGTCAGGCTCGACGCCGATCCTGACATCTACCTGGGAAAGACCCTGGACGATCTGGCGTTTATTGACGCCATCCTTTCAAGCCTCCTTGACTCCCTGCTCAAAAACGGAAAACTCATAGAACGGGACGAACAGTTCCACAATCTTGAGGATACCGAGGAACAGCTTGACGCCCTTCTCTACAATATACTCAACGGCTCGGGAAGCGTTTCCGCCGCCCGTTTTCCGGTGATACAGGAAAAAATCAGGGCGTTTCAGCGGCTTTCCGCCGACAGGAAGGGCTATATCAGGGACGCCAGGGGCCAGGGGGAGGAAGCGGGGGCCGACGCCATGATGGTCAGTTCCGACGAACTCAGCGAACTCCTCAAGGATTTCTAGCTGTTCCAAACACCCGGCCGGTTTCAGGAGGGGTACACCATGAGAATTACCGTATCATGAGAATTACCGGCGGGACACTACGGGGCAGGCTGGTCGAAGTCCCCAAGGGCAGCATAAGGCCCGCCATGGACCGCATGCGGGAGTCGGTATTTGCCATTCTGGGCGATTTAACGGAAAAATCCTTTCTTGACCTCTTTACCGGTTCGGGGATTATAGCCCTTGAAGCAGCCTCCCGGGGGGCAAAAACGCTTGAGGCCGTGGAAAGCGACGGCCAAAAGCGGGAAACCCTCCTTAAAAACGCGGCCCTTTCCCCGGTAAGGATACAGTGCCGCTTCATGGCCGTTGAACTCTACGTAAAAAGGGCAAAACGTCCCTTTGACATCATTTTTTGCGACCCGCCCTTTCCATATAAATTCAAAAATGAACTGCTTTCCTCGCTTGTTTCCTCGCCCGTTATGGCTGAAACCGGCCTCATAATCATTCATCATCCCCGCGAAGAACAGCTTGTTATCCCCGAAAAGCTCATTCTGAAAGATTCCCGCTTATTTGGACGTTCAAAAGTTGATTTTTTTCAAAAAAGTACTTGAATAATTACCATTTTGGAGATATTATATAAATACAAATATTCCTTGCCATTTTAGGGAAAACCGCCGTATAATAAGCGAAACGGCATAAGGTCAAAATATGGATGTTAAAAAGGCTTTTGAACGTTTTGGCGATCAAGGTATGTTTGTCAAAACCGGCCGGAAAACGGATCTGGATGGTTCCCAAAAGGCTGCCCTTAACCGCAAAGGCAATGTGCTTTTTAATTCGGGCGATATTGAAGGAGCCAGACGGGTATTCCTCACTACCGGTTATACCGACGGCCTTGTACGGGTCGGCGATTACTATTTGTCCAGGGGCAGAAATCTTGACGCGCTCAGGATGTACTGGATTGCCCCGGATCATAAAAAGTCTGAACCGATAATTGCGCAGTTATCGTTCATAATACAAAAATTATTGAAAGAAGAGGGATCTAGCAATGAGTGATGAAATTTTACAAAGTCAGCTCCCGGATACAGTAAAAAACGACGTTTTATCCGCCGACGCGGAAGTTTCTGAAATCTCCGAACTGTCAAAAAGGGGATATCAGCTTCTCAAAGAAAATAAAATCCGGGATGCAATGGATTGCTTCGCCAAAATTCTCGTGACCGAACCGGAGAACAATTATGCTCTGGTCGGTCTCGGTGACGCGGCGCGCAAAAGCGGCTCCTTCCGCGACGCGGTGGAGTATTACCGGCGTTGTCTCTCCCATCATCCGGGGAACAACTATGCGCTTTTCGGTCTTGCCGACTGCTACAAAGCGCTGAATCAGTACCACAAGGCCATAGAAATATGGGAGCAGTACCTGCTTCACGATGACAAGAACATCACGGTTCTTACCAGAGTCGCCGACGCGTACCGCAAGGTCAGGGATTTTAAACATTCCAAGGAAGTGTACCTCAAGGTCCTTGAGATGGAAGAGAACAATCCCTATGCCATCATAGGCCTCGGTCATCTCCACTATGATTTCAAGGAATACCGGGAAGCCCTTTTCTACTGGGAAAAGATGCTTGTCCTCAACCAGGGAACAGTGGACATACGGGTGCTTACTTCCATAGGAAACTGCCACCGTAAACTTAAAACGTTCAGTGACGGTCTGGCCTATTTTGAACGGGCCCTGTCCATGGATTCGTTTAATTTTTACGCCCTGTTCGGCCTTGCCGACTGTTACCGCGGCTTGAACCAGCAGAACCATTCCCTTGAGTACTGGAACCGCATACTGGACCAGGACCCCAGGAACAAGGTGATTCTTACCAGGGCCGGCGACGCGTATCACCACATGCACGAGGACGACAGGGCGGTTGACTATTACCGCAGGGCCCTCAATATTGAATTTGACACCTACGCTGTTCTCGGACTGGCCATAGTAGCCAAATCCCAGAGCAAGTACGACGAGGCCATTGAGTCCCTGGCCAGGCTTATTCAGCAGGATACAAGAAATTACCGGCTCTATACGGAACTTGCGGACTGCTGGTACAAGAAGGGCGACAAAAACAGGGCCATAGAAATTCTTGGGGACTTTCTCAAAACAGGCATACGGAACAGTCATGTGACGGAGTTCCTTGACAGGATCAGGGTATAGCCAGAACGCGGCCCATGACGGTGTTAAGCGGCTATACCCCGGACGAACTCAATGAGGCGCTGCCTATTCTTCTGGGCAGGGAAATTCCCGCCTACAGGGGAAGGCAGATAAGCGAATGGCTGGCAAGGGGAGTATCGTCCTTTGACGGGATGAAGAACCTCCCCCGTTCCCTCAGGGAAGAGCTTTCCCTCTGTTCGGCTGTCTACACCACCGAAGGTCAAGAAGTCCTGGAAGCCGCCGACGGAACAGTAAAACTGGTGATACGCCTCCATGACGGGGCGAAAATCGAGGCTGTGCTCCTCAAAGACCGGGCCGGAAGAAAAACGGCCTGCCTCTCAACCCAGGCGGGTTGTCCCATGGCCTGCGTTTTCTGCAAAACAGGAAAGCTGGGGTGCAAACGCAACCTCAGCACCGCCGAAATCGTCGAGCAGTTTCTCCGCCTTAAAAATCAGGACAACGGCCTTTCAAACATTGTCGTCATGGGCATGGGAGAGCCCCTCCTTAATCTTGACGCGCTGCGAAAGGCCATAGCGGTCATAGAGCATCCCAAAGGTCTTAATTTTTCACGACGGCGCGTTACCCTGTCAAGCTGCGGCATTGTCGAAGGCATAGACGAACTGGCCCGCAAAGGCCCCCTCTTGGAACTGGCCGTCTCAATTACCAGCGCCGACAGCGAACTCCGTTCCCGCCTCATGCCGGTCAACATAACCAATCCCCTTGATAAACTCAAAAAGGCCCTTCTTGAATACCAGAAAATAATGAAAAGGCGCGTTACCCTGGAAGCGGTACTTTTGCGGGGCCTTAACACACGGGAACAGGACGCCTCGGCCCTGGCCGCCTTTGCCCGGGGTCTTGAGTCGGTGGTAAATCTCATACCCTGGAACCCTGTACCGGGGCTTTTATTTGAAGGAAAAGAACTGGAAGAACCGTCTGATGATGAAGTAAGACGCTTTGCCCTGGCCCTTGAGGAAAGGGGCCTCAGGGTTACCCTCCGTCACCGCAGGGGACGGGGCGTATCAGGGGCCTGCGGCCAGCTCGGTTCGCCGGAATGAGAACCCGCGAAAAAGCGCGTTGCCGCGCCAGCTTACTGCCGCGTCTGCCTCCGCACGGCGGGATGTATGGTCAGTTCAATATCAAATTCCGTGTACTGATAATTGGCGTCTCCGGGATAATATACCGTTACATAGTAGGTTCCCGGCTCTA
>JAISDF010000024.1 GCA_031265025.1 Spirochaetaceae bacterium | reverse complement strand
TAATAGTTAGGCCATATCCATGAAACTTTTGGTGTTTGTTCTGAATCAGGAGGAATTTCTCGAGGAAGTGATGGAGGCCTATGTGGAGGCGGGGATTCCGGGGGCGACGATACTGGATTCCGAGGGGATGGGGCGCTTTCTTACCTATGAGATACCGCTTTTCGCCGACTTCAAGGATTTCATGAAGGGGAACAAGCCCTACAACAAGACCATCATTTCGGTTATTCCCGATGAAAAAGTCATTGCCGCGCTGCTTCCGCTGATAGAAGGCGCTGTGGGTCCTTTGAGCGAGCCGGGGACGGGTATCATGTTTACGCTGCCGGTTGACTGGGCGCACGGTCTGTACCATGATAAAGGCACAAGGAGCAACGAGAACAATGACTGATTTCAGGGACATTTTTAGTGAGCGCAGCGCGGCGGTACAGATTGAGGTAAAGGACAAGGGCGCGGCTCTTGCCGCCGCGGTTGATGTGCTGTGCCGGGACGGGAAGGTTCTTGACGCGGGTAAGCTGCACGACGAGGTTATCCGGCGCGAGGCTCTTGCTTCTACCGGTATTGGGCACGGCGCGGCTCTTCCCCATGTGCTCTGCGATGAGGTAAGTTCCCTTATGTTCGCGGCCCTTACCTTGAAGCAGGGGGTGGACTTTAAGGCTGAGGACGGGCAGAAGGTGGATTTGGTGTTTCTTGTGGCCGGTCCACGGGGGGAAACAGCTTCGCACTTAAAGCTGCTTTCCAAACTGGCCCGGCTGCTCCATGACCAGGATTTCAGGGACAGTCTCCGCGCCGCTTCCGATGCCGCGTCGCTTGCCTCCCTTATCTACGGGCGGGAGTAAATCATGGACGCCGGAAAGAAATGGCGGCTTTTCCGGGCCCTTTTGACCTGGATATTTCTTTTCCTGCTCTGGTTCCTCTTTTCCGCCCAGTGGACGTTCTACGCTTTGTGCGCCGGTTTGGCGGCGTCTTTTGGTATGGCCTTCCTTTCGTATGATGTATTTATAGAAGAATACGAAGCGGGTAAACATTCGGTGATACCCAGTTTTATTCCGGCCCTGCGCTATATTGTCCTGCTTGTCAGGGCTATGTACGTTTCGAGTTTCGCCGTGTTCCGCGCTGTTTTTTCCGGGGCGATTAATCCACGGGTGGTTCATTTCCGTACGAGGCTGCGGTCGGATCTTGCCAGGGTGGCGCTGGCCCATTCCATCACGTTTACTCCCAATACCATAACCCTGGAACTGGATGACGATCATTACATAGTGCACTGGCTTTTCGCTACTACCCGGCATTCCCGCCGCTCTGGTGAGGAAATAAAAGGGGATCTTGAAGAGGGTATCAGGAGGGTATGGTCATGAGCGCCTGGGTGTCTCTGGTTTTCCTCTGGACCATACGGATACTGCTCGCCTGTGCCCTCCTTTCGGCGCTGCGTATTGTGCTGGGGCCGCGGGGGTCGGACAGGCTTACCGCCCTTGCCCTGGTTACTTCTCTGGTGCTGGCTGTGCTGGTGCTCTTTGGGGTTATGGAAGGCAGGAGTCCCTATCTTGATGTTGCCCTGATTTACGATATTTTCGGTTTTCTGGGGCTTCTGGGTATCGCGAGTTTTATCAGGGAAAAAAAAGAGGACTGATCATGGAGATACTCACCTTTATACGGGAACTGGGAGCGGTGTTTTTCTGCGCGCTTGCCTGTCTCGCCGCCCTGGCCGGTTCTGTTTCGCTGTTCCGTTTTCCCGATACCTATACGCGGCTTCACGGGGCGGGTCTTGGGGCGACTACGGCCTGTTTCTCGGTGTTTTTGGGTTCCCTCTGCGTTTCCCCGGATCTTGCCACCGCCGCCCGTCTTGTCCTGATTATTCTTTTCTTCTTTATATCCTGTCCTACGGCCACCCACATCATAGCCCGCTATGCCTGGTATCAGGGGCTTGATCCCTGGCTGTCGCCGCGAAGAAAAGTTCCGGGGGGCGGCCAATGATACCGGCCCTGTTGGTTTTCATTCTGCTGCTTTCGGTATACGCCCTTTTTGCCCCGGACCTGCTTTACGGGACCATCGCCCTTTCGGCGACCAGCGTCGCGGCGGCCCTGGTCTTTTATATATGCCACGCTCCCGACATGGCCATAACCGAGGCGGCTGTGGGCGCGGGGCTTTCGACCATCATCTATGTCTGGGCCATCAGGGTAACGGAACGGAGCGACAGGCGGTGAAACGGGAAACAGCGGCCGGTGTCATCTGCATAGTTCTCAGCGCCCTGGTGCTTTTCCCCATGCTGCTTCCCGAAATTCCCTGGCCGGTTCTGGTCAGGGATACCCTGGTGAGGAGCAACAATACCGGCGCCCCGAAACTTGTCGCCGCCGTATATCTGGGTTACAGGGCCTACGATACCCTGGGAGAACTTACGGTGCTTCTCGCGTCCCTTAGCGCGGCTGTGGGCTTTATCAGGATGAGCAAGGGGATTGTCAGGAAGCGGCAGGACGGGTTTCGGCGGAGGGCCCATACCGACATAATCGACCTTACCGCCGGAAAACTTTCTCCCATGGTGCTGCTCTTTGGCTGCTATCTGATGTTCTTCGGCCACCAGTCTCCGGGCGGCGGCTTTCAGGGCGGGGTGGTTCTGGCCTCGGGGATTATTTTTATCGCCCTGGGGAGAAGGGACGGCCGTCTTGATTCCCGCCATTCCCTCCTGGGGAGCGCCATGCTTGGCAGGGTAGAGGCGGTAAGTTTTCTTGGCATACTGCTTCTCTGCCTTTCCGGTCCCCTTGCCGGATACGCGATTCTGGAAAATCCCATACAGGGTTCTTCCCTTGATCCCGCCGTGTATATCATCGCGTTTAACATGGTCATAGGACTCAAGGTGGGTTCGGGCATCGCGGTAACATGCCTCCTCCTCCTGGAGAAAAGCGATGGTTGAACGTATGCTCCTTGGCCTGCTCTTTCTCGCGGGTTTCTTCGGCCTTATCACCAGGCGCAACCTGATAAAAAAAGTCTATGCCCTTTCAATAATGAATATGGCCGTGCTCTTGCTGTTCAATGTTGAAGGCGGCAAGGCGGGGAAACACGCGCCGTTTATGCAGTACGCCGAAGATCCCCAAAGCTATGTGGACCCCCTGCCCCAGGCCCTGATGCTTACCGCCATAGTGGTCGGGGTCTGTATTTCTATTGTGGCCCTGACCATGGTGTACAGGCTTTTCAGGGAACACGGGACCCTTGACTGCGAAGAACTCAGGGAGAAGATACATGACCATGAATGAGCTTCCTGTCCTCCTTGTTCTGCTTCCCCTTCTGGGCGCGGCCTCGGGTCTCGCGGTCAAACAGGTAAAACTCAGGAGCGCGCAAAACATGTTTGAGTGGCTTGCGGCCCTCATAGGCCTGGTTCTTCCCCTTGTCATCCTGTTTCTCCTGCTTCCCCGGGTGCGCTCGGGGGGCTTTCTCTATACCGTCGGCAACAGGGGCGGTATTCTCGGCGTTGCCCAGCGCTTTGACGGTCTTTCGTGGCTTGTGGATCTTATGGGTTTTTCTACCCTTCTTGTGGTCTGGATTTATACCAGGGGCGCCGGTCCCCGGGGGAGTCTTTTTACAAGCCTCTTTCTTATTCAGACTTCGGCCATGGCGGGCATGGGGTCCTGCGCCGACCTCTTTAACCTTTTTATCTGTTTTGAAGTTTTGGCTATAGCCAATTACGCCCTGGTGGCGCTGGCCGAAAAGCCCAAGGCTTTTTTCGCTTCGTTTAATTATCTTGCCATAAGCTCGGCGTCCCTTACCTTTTTCCTTTTGGGGGTTTTCGGCTTTTACCGCCTCACCGGGTCCCTTTCCTACGAAGGCATAGCGGCGGGTCTTGCCGCCCTTCCCGACGGGGGAGGGCCTTCCGCCCTTTTTTCCCTGGCCTGTATCTGCGCCGCCGCCCTGGTCAGGGTGGCGGTGATGCCCCTGTCCGGCTGGCTTCCCGACGCCCACGGTTCCGCGCCCCACGCGGTAACGGCGGTGGGCTGCGGCATGCTCCTCAAGCCCCCCCTCTTTGCCCTGGGGCGCTTCCTCATGGTATTCACCGGGGCCGGGGGAGCCTTGGGCCGTATCGCCGCTCCCCTCTGGGAAACCCTGGGGCTTGTCGGAATTTTTACCGCACTGGGAGGGGTCATCATGGCTCTTTCCCAGAGTGATGTCAAAAGGCTTCTGGCCTATCATTCCATAAGCCAGGTCGGCTATGTGGTAAGCGCCTGGGCCCTGGCAAGCCCCCTGGGTCTCGCGGCGGCTTTTCTCCACGCGGCCTTTCACGCCATGTTCAAGGGCCTCCTCTTTCTTACCGTGGGAAGCGCCGCCGACGCGGGGAATAACCGGGATGTGTACGCCTGCAGGGGAGCGGTACAATTTCTTGCGCGCTCGGGGGACCGCGCCGGTATCACGGTGATTTCGTTTTTTATAGCCGCCCTTTCCATAGCCGCCGTTCCGCCGTTTTCCGGTTTTGCCAGCAAACACGGTATTATGCACAGCCTTGAACAGCACCGCTGGAAGTACCTCGTGTTGAGCCTTGTGGGTATTGGAACCATGGCGTCGATGATTAAACTGAGCCGGATATTTTTCGGAAAGCCCCATGAAAGCGACGGCGCGGAGGTGCCCGCGTATCCTGACCACGGTGTTCCCCAGGGTCTTTACCGTATCGGCTTTCCCATCAAGGCCGCCATGCTGCTTTGGGCCCTACCCTGTGCCCTCCTGGGAATCTTTTCCTTTCCCCTGGGGCGCTTTGCGGCGGAGCTTCTCGGCGCCGAACACAGTCCTGTGCCGGAGAACCTTTTTTCCCTTTCGTCTGTGGGATCTTCGCTCGTCTATTTGGGCGCGGCGGCGGCGCTGTTTGTTCTTCTTTTAAGCAGGGCAGGGAAGGCCCTTACCCACCGCATACGGGACCTTCCCCAGGGCTTTTACGGGCTCATGGCCGGTTTTGTGGCGGCCCTCTGTATCTTC
>JAISDF010000071.1 GCA_031265025.1 Spirochaetaceae bacterium | reverse complement strand
GGGGGTGAGAAGATGTTACTGGAAAAACACCGAAATCGCGTTGACAGAGGACCGATAATAAAGTACATTTAACATGGTTAGGGAAACTTAACCCGCCACATGAGGAGGCGGCGTTGTTGCCTCCTCTGCCGAGCCCGGCCCCTCAAAGGGCCGGGTGATTTTTTGGCTCTCCCTTCTTGTCTATGAGTGCCCGTAATTCATCATAGGTCCACGAATATAATTCGCCGGTGTTTTCAAATTTGGAATGACCGGCCACTAAAACCGCTCCCTGCTTATGGGCAAAACGGAATTCCGTACCAAGTGTTACCCGTGAACCGGATACCGTTTTCATTTCCGTAACAACCCCGTCAAGAACCATATCGGCACAAAGGGTTGCGTTTGGCCCTTTCACGGTTCGTTCCGGTAAAAAGTAGGCCACGCTCCCTCTGTTGGTCAAAATTCGCGCCTGGGACATTTCCCGTTCCCACTTGTCCGGTTCTCTGGTTCTCTCGTCCATACGGGAAACGGCCACCCGGATATGCGGCTCCACCTTGACCCATTTTTCCCCAGGGAAAAGGGTTTGAGCAAGTTTCCGGGTTTTTGCGGCGGTTCTGATGCGGCAAAACAGAGTTCGCAAAGGCATAAAAGGAGCATAGCATGGATAATCCGGGAAACAAAGAGTTTGCCAACCAGCCGGATAGCCAAACAAGTCTATTGTTAAACCCCCTCCCTGTAGTATACAGTACCAAAAGGAGCAGAGCATGGCCAGGGAATCCGTCGCCCCCACAAAGAGTAACCTCCTTAAGGTAAGGGAAAGGCTTGCCACAGCCGAAGAAGGCTATGAACTCCTCGAACAGAAGCGGGAAATACTCGTCATGGAACTCATGCGCCATGTGGAACAGGTAAAACTCCTGGAACGGGACCTGGACAAACGCATAGCCACGGCCTATCCGGCCTTCAAGCGTATGCTCATAACGGCGGGCCGCGAAAGGGCAGCCCGTATTTCCCAAAACATACGGTACAGCTTCGATATCCGGGAAAAAAGGGTCAATCTGGCCGGACTTACCCTGCCGGCGCTGGAAGTAAAACTTCCCCGGGCGGAATTAAAGTATTCTCCGGCGAATTCATTTGCGGAATGTGATGAAACTGTGTTAGAATTCTTTGAGTTATTGAGGATTCTTACTGAACTTGCCGCGCTGAGGACCATAGTCTGGACACTGGCCCGGGAGCTGCGCAAGACCCAACGGCGGGTGAATGCCCTTGAAAAAATGGTCATTCCCACGGCCAGGGAAACAAAAAAATATATAGAAGCGGCCCTCGAGGAGAAGGACAGAGACGCCTTCTTCTCCGGTAAACTGCTTAAAAGGAAGGCCGGTAAAGAATGAAACCCCTTATCTCCAGGATCGTTGTGGCTGTCTCTGGTTCAGACGCTTCCGTTTCAGCGGCAAAATACGCGATTATCATGGCAAAACTGTACCACTGCCATCTTTCGGCGGTTTATGTGGTGGATACCGCGACAATACGGCAGCTCACTTTGAGCAAGATTTTTATACAGGAAGAAAGCCAGGAATACGAAAAGAGTCTTGAGGCCAACGGCGAGCGCTATCTTTCCTTTGTGGAAGAACTGGCAAGGGCCAAGGGGGTCAAGATTGAAAGGGAAATGCGCCGGGGAGCGGTGTATACCGAGATTCTCAACGCGGCCGACGAAAAGAACGCGGACCTCATAGTCCTGGGAGGCTGGGAAAGGGACCGGAATTCCAGGGACATCATAGTCCACGCCCACCGGGAAATCATGGTAAACGCCAAATGTTCGGTGCTGCTGGTCAAGGAACCCTCTGTTGACCAGCTCTACAAACAGGCCTGATATGCTGTTCCGTACCGGGAAAGCGCGGCAATGAGAATCGCGCTTGTTGTTTTTCCCGCAGGGAAGCATACGGCGGGAGACCCCCTCCTGGCGGCCTCTCTGGTCCGGGGCATGGAATCCATGGGCCACCGTACCGATATACTGGACCGTGACGGCCTGGGACGGCTTCCGGGCTATGATTACCTTGTCTTCCTCGCCGAGCCCCTTTCATTTTTCAGCGGAAAAATCCCCGCCGCGGCGCGGGACGCCTTTTCACACTCAGGCGGCCTGGGCCGGAAAAAGGGAGCGGCCTTTATAAAAAAGAAAGGCCTTTTCAGTTCGCGGGCCCTTTCCCGCCTCATGGCCCTGATGGAAAAAGAAGGAATCATTGTCAACTGGAGTGATTTTGTTCTGGGTCAGGCCCAGGCCGAGGCCCTGGGTAAACGCATAGGCGCCTAGGAGCCTCCGTGCAAAACTATTATTCCATCCTTGGCGTCGCCGAAAACGCCTCTGTGGAAGAAATAAAAAAAGCCTTCAGGGAACGGGCGAAAAAAACACACCCCGACAGCGCCGGAAAGACCGGCGGAGAGGAGGCCATGCGGCGTCTCCTTACCGCCTACAAGACCCTTCTGGACAGCGAAAGGCGGGAAGCCTATGACCGCTCCTGCCGCCGCTTTGACAAAAATATTCGTTTTGATTACCGGGAATTCCTCAAGGAACAAAACAATCCCGCAAGCCTGGCCAAACTGGTGTTTTTCGACCTCCTTCATTTTGAGGAAGAAGAAGCTCTCGCTGTCTGGGACGCCCAGGGCGGCCCTGATTTTCCCCTGCGGGACTACCTTGACCGGGAAGACTGGATGGACTGCGCCTTCATCCTTGCCGAGGAACTCGAAAAGCGGGACCGCTGCCCCGAAGCCTTTGGCCTCCTCACTGCCATTGTCCGGGAAGAAAGGCAAAAGCCCTATTTCCGCCATTTTATGGATGAAGTAGAAAGTGTCCTCAAGGACCTGGTGCGTCTGAAACTCAAGGACGCCCTGGACAGCCCCGCCTATGCCGAAGCCCTGCGTTCCCTTCTCGGCCTGGGCTTTCCCCGCCGCGACGAGGCCCGGTGGATGCGCTCCCTCTCGGAAACCCTGCTCCGCATGGGCGAAAAGGAGGCGGCGGGCGAGCTGCTCAGGAAGGCCCTGAAATACGATCCCCGGCTCCCCAACACAGTGCTTCTCAGACGCGCCCTTAATGTGTAAGAATCAAAGCCATGATACGCCTTAAAAACGAGAAGCAGATCAACGGCATACGGGTTTCCTGTAAGCTCCTCAGCGCCATGTACAAAGAACTCGTGCCCCTGATAAAACCGGGAGTCGCCACCATCGAACTCGACCTGTGGGCCCAGGACTGGATAAAAAAGGCCGGCGGAAAACCCGCCTTTCTCGGGTACGGCAGCCCGAAAAACCCCTTTCCAGCGGCCCTGTGCATATCCATCAACGAGGAAGTGATACACGGCATACCCTCAAAACGGCGCATAGCCGAAGGCGACCTGGTCTCCATAGACAGCGGCATAAACCTGGACGGCTACATCAGCGACCAGGCCTTTACCGTAGAAGTAGGAAAGGTGAGCGGAGAGGCCCACCGTCTCAATACCGTAACCAGGGAATGTCTGTACCGGGGCATAGAGGCGGCCAAAGCGGGGAACCGCATACTCCAGATATCCAGGGCCATTTACGGCCATGCCAGGGATTCGCTCTACGGCGTGGTGCATCAGTTCTGCGGCCACGGCGTGGGCCTCGAACTCCACGAAGACCCCCAGGTCCCCAACTATGCCCACGGCCCCAACCCCCGCATGACCGAAGGCTTTGTAATCGCCATAGAACCCATGATCAACCTGGGGACCGGAGACGTGGAAATCCTGGACGACGAATGGACCGTGGTTACCGCCGACAGAAAACTCTCCGCCCACTGGGAACATACGATAGCCATATTCAAAGACCGCACCGAAATCCTCACCGAATATTAGGAGGGGGGCGCTCTTTCCCCGCTGCCCCGGCCATGCGCCGCTTCATCGCCGCGCCCCCCTGGCTCCATACCGCGCGCGGTATTCCGCCACCCCCCGGAAAGGCATCCCGGCGGAATATGACGGTCCTGTGCGCCGCGCCCCCTCTCTCCATACCGCGCGGGAAAATTTCCGTTATGTAACTTTTTGGGGGATTTTTTATTATCTTAGTATTAAGATTATAATATGGAGTACTTTATGAAGCTGATGAAGCATTTGTCCTCAAAAAATTTCCTTGTGTTCAATCTCGTTCTCCTGGGGGTGATTTTCGGGTTTTCCCTGGCTTTTCTGTCGTTCTCCTGCTCCACTCCGGGATCGAAGAAAACGGCAAAGGCCCAGGAATCACAGGTAGTCATACCCCCCGAGGCCCTGGCCGTGGCGGAGAGCCTCCAGACCGCCATGCGCGGCATATCGGATAAAGTTCAGCCTTCGGTGGTGGAATTAAAAACCGTTTCGGTCAGGCGTCAGCAGGCGCCCCGCTTTAACGGCATACCCTGGGAGTTCTTCTTCGGAACCCCGGACAACAACGGCGGAGAGCGGGAATTCCGTTCCGAGGGCCTTGGATCGGGCATCATTGTGCGCCGGGACGGGGATACCTACTATGTGCTGACCAACCAGCATGTGGTCGGCGACGCCACGGAAATTTCGGTGGCCCTGAACGACAGCCAGGAAGTTTCCGCTACCCTTGTAGGCGGCGATCCCCGGCGGGACCTTGCCATGGTTTCCTTCAAGTCCCGGAACGAATATCCCCTGGCGGTTCTGGGGGATTCGGACGCGGTGAGGGTGGGCGACTGGGCCATAGCCCTGGGTAATCCCCTTGGCTTCATGTCCTCCATGACCATGGGCATAGTCAGCGCCGTCGGACGCACCGGAGGGCCCGCCGGCAACATCAACGACTTCATCCAGACCGACGCGTCCATCAACCGGGGGAACTCAGGCGGCGCGCTGGTAAACATACAGGGCGAGGTCATCGGCATCAATACCTGGATAGCCAGCGGCAGTTCCAGCGGCGGTTCGGTGGGCCTGGGTTTTGCCATACCGATAAACAACGCCAAGCGTTCCATAGATGAATTCATAAGTTCCGGGACCACCCGTTACGGCTGGCTCGGCGTTTCCCTTATGGATCCCGCACGGGAGACCCTTACGGCCCTCAACCTCGAAGGCAGACGGGGCGCCCTGGTTTCCCAGATCTTCCTCGGTTCTCCGGCTGAAAGGGGCGGCATACAGCCCGGCGACTTTATCACCCACCTTAACGGCAGGGAGATGCGGGGCATGAACGCCCTTACCCTGGCGGTGGGCGATCTCAAGCCCGGCGAAAGGGCGGCCTTTACCCTGATACGGGGCGGCAGATCCCAGGAACTGCAGGTCCGCATCGAGGAACGCACCGAGGAAGCCGCCGCCGAGAACAACAAGCTCTGGCCCGGTGTGTACGCCGTGCCCCTTTCGGACGCCATCAGATCCACGCTTAAGCTGGACGCGGGGGCCAGGGGCCTCTTTGTGGCCGATGTCATAGCCAGGAGCCCCTCGGCAATTGTGGGCCTCCAGCGGGGCGACCTCATTACCGGCATCAACGGGGAAAGCGTCAATGACCTTGACGGCTTTTACCGGGGCCTCAGGGAAAAAACCAGGACCGAACTCTGGTTTGAAGTGGTCCGGGAGGGCAATACCGTCGAGACCATGCGCTTCAAGCGCTAGTTGCGCCTGGCGCTGTTCGTGGTTTAGAATGGTTCCATGAACAAGGAATTTCTTCCCTACGATACGGTGCGGAATAACGCCCTGCGTTTGGCCCATAAAATTTACCATGAGGGTTTTATACCCGACGTGATTTATGTGTCGCTGCGGGGCGGCGCCTATCTGGGCAATATCATAAGCGAATACTTCAAAGTGCTCCGCCGGGGGGAAGGAAGGCCGGTCTACTACGCGGCGGTGGTTGCCCGCTCCTACACCGATGTGCGCCAGGCGGAGCGTATCATGGTGGAAGGCTGGACCTACGCGCCCGAACACCTGAGGATAGGGGACAAGGTGCTCCTTGTGGATGATATCTTTGATTCGGGGAGAACTATCAATCATCTCGCGGATATTATTCTCCAAAAGGGCATACCCCGCAGGGACCTCAAGGTAGCGGTCCACGATTATAAATATATTTTTGACAAAGAAGAACAGCTTCCCATACAGCCCGATTACTGGTGCAGAAAGCATGAGCTTTCGGTCAGGGATGAGGACCGTTGGATTCATTATATGAGCCACGAGCTTGTGGGCCTTTCACGGGAAGAACTGGAAAGGCATTACTACCCGGACTATCCTGAACTGCGTTCGGTCCTGGACGCGTGCCTGCCCTCATGAGGCCGGTACGGGCATCAGACCGGCGGCGCTTCTCATCGCGTTCCCTGCCGCCGTTCCTCTTGCGCGCGGTCCTCTTGTGCGCGTTTCTGTGCCCGGCCTTTTCCGATGATACACAGCCCCTTTTTACCGCGCCGGCCGAGGGTTCCTGGATACGGGGACCTGCCGTCTTGAGAATATCGCCGGGAGAAGACGATGGGGGAAGCCTTCCTTTCATGCTGATCCGTACCGAGACGGCGTCAGGAAAGCGGGCCATGCTTATGGGCGGCGCGGGACTTGAGCTTGGGGGAGAGCCGGACGAGATTACCCATGTCAGGGTAGAAGCATACATAGAGGACAAAGAAGGAAACAGAATATCCCTGGGTCAGACACAGTTTACCCTTGACCCCGGCACGGTCTATGTTTCGGCCGTATCGGGAACCGCCGGCGGAGACGGAAGCAGGCAGCGCCCCCTCTCCACCCTGGACGCCGCCCTGGTTCTGGCGGAAAGACTTGGTTCACATGTTATCTATCTTTCAGGCGGTGTACGTCTGACAGGCGAGACGGTCCTGGGCGGGGGCCTGCGCCTGCGCGGGTCCTATGACACCGACTGGGAAAAAACCGGGCCCCTTACCATAGCCCTTGAAGAAGGCGCGTCAATACGGGTGCGCGGCGGCGCGTTGACCCTTGAGGGCGTAAACCTGGAGCGGCGCGGCGTTTCAGGCCCGGTCTTCCATATTGAAACAGGGGGAGAACTCACTCTCCGGGAACTTACTCTTGTTCATAACGGCATGTTTGCCCTGCTTGATGAAGGAGCGGTCCTTGTCGTTGAGGACAGTTCGGTTTTCTCGTTCAACGCCGCCGCGCCAAGAAGGGAAGCCCTCGTAAAATCCGTAAACAGCCGCGTAAGCTTCCGGGGGAGCGCGTTCAGCCTTGAGGGAAACTACGGCCTCATGCTTGAGATGGACGGGGGCAGCCTTGGCATAACGGACAGTTCCTTTTCCGCTCTGTGCCTTAAAACAGGGACCGTGCTCTCCCTTTCGGGCGTCCGCTCCGCGTTTCAGGGAGCGGCTTTTTCCGCCGAGGCCGGAGACTTTGCCTCGATTCTTGAAAGCAAGAACAGTCCTTTCGTTATACAAAACTCAACATTCCGGGCCGGGGCGCGGGACGCGGTACTGGTATCGCTGGAACAGGGGATGCCCGCTTCAGACGATACGTTTCTTTTTCTGGACAGCGTCTTTACCGTTGAAAGCTCCTTTGTCGCCAGGGCCATTGAGGTGCGGGGCTTTTTCCCCTCCGTATCGGGCTGCTCCTTCATCTATGCGGGGACTGGAAGGAATTCCGAAATTTTTTCGCCCGTACCGGAGCCGCGCCTGGCGGCCCGCCTTCCCCGGCCGGGGTTTATAGGGGGCAACAGCTTTATTGCCTTTCACTATATAATGGGAAGGGAATATCCCCTGGAAAGCCTCCCGGCCTTTAACCGTATCTTTGCCCCCCAGGGCAGGGACAATGTCAT
>JAISDF010000067.1 GCA_031265025.1 Spirochaetaceae bacterium | reverse complement strand
GTACGGCACTGTTTCCCCACATAATCAAGATCAAAAAAAAGCTCAAGCGTTTCATGTGGTTCCTTCGTCAAAAGAGACACCCATTCTCCGCAGGGTGTCCCTGGCCTTTCGGGAAAGGGACCCGCCGCCTTCACCGGCAAGCGCCCTGACCTGATCAATGAGGCCCATGAGTCTGTTCTTGTATACCATGTCTATGGCATAGGCTTTCTCCACCACGCTCCCTGTGGAAAAAAAGCGCAGCGCGAGAGGTTCTACCTTGTCTGTCTCCGCCTGGGCTATGATGCGGCAGAACTGGTTGTACAGGGCCGTCTGGTTTTTTGCCCTGGCTTCGTCAAGTTCGGCGATAAAACGCTCCGCGTATTCCCCGGCCCTGTTGGTGATGAGCACTTCCCCGGCCACAACACGCACGCGGTCCGTATTTTTCCGTTCAAAAAAGAGAACGGCGATGATTTGGTAGGCCTCGTTTCTGTCCATGGCGCCCAGGGCCTTTATGGCCTCGTCCCTGACCGCCGCGACTTCGTCCCGCTCCGCCCGGTATCTCAGGTAGGGTATGGCCTCTTCCATTTTCCGTTCCGCCGCGGCCTGGGCGGCCCCTATGCGGCTCCTGTAATAGGTATCCCGGAAGGCCTCCAGTATGGCCTGGTCCACTTCCCTGCCGCTAAAGGGCCCCAGGGCGGCGACAGCGGTGGACCGCAGATTGGGGTCCGGCGAGCCGAGGGCTTCAAGTACCGCGCCGAGACCTTCGCTGTCGCCTATTTTGGACAGGGCCTGAATTGCCGCCATGCGGCGGGCGGGTCTTTCGTCACTATTGCCCGCTATGCTGTTGAGAAAGGCGACGGCGCCGGGATTTTCAAGATTGCCCAGGGCGGTGATGATTTCCCTTGAGGTGTCCTCGCCGGGAAACTTGTCTTCAAAATAAGCGATGAGATATTCGACTATGAGGTCGGACTCATTCCTGTCCCGGTCTTTAAGGGGGGCCCCTACCCTGCCCAGGGCCCGCACGGCGCTGTTCGTATACCGGGCATCCCCCTCGTCAATAAGGGTCATAATCCTGTCAACAGCCCCTGTGTCCCGAAGCTGCCCAAGGTATTCAAGGGCGCCCCGCACCGCTTCGGGCACCTGCTCATCCCAATATTCAAGGACTTCCACTGCCCTTTCCTCAAGGCCGCCCCTGGTCCGGTCGGCGAAAAAGCCAAAGATGCCTGAAAGTATGCGGCCGTTTTTTATGCCCGCCGCCGTCTCCATAATTTCGTTGTCAAGGGCATCGCTGTTTTCCGCGCGCAGGGTCCGTATAAGCTCGGCGATTTCGTTCTCTGTTCCGTATTTAAGAATGTCCCGGCGCTGTTCTTCGACAGAAGGCTGGGGAATCTCATCGGCGCTGAGGCTGAGAGCGGAGAGCAGCGCACAGAGACAAAACAAAGCCTTTTTTTTCATTTATGTCCCTCCTCATAGCGGGAAAGAAATTCCCTTTTGAAATCCGCGAAGCGGTCTTCGTTTATCGCTTCCCCGGCTTTCTTTACCAGATCGTGGAGGAAGTAAAGGTTGTGATAGCTTGCGAGCATAGAACAGAGTATCTCCCTGGTCTTAAAAAGATGCCGTAAATAAGAGCGGCTGTACAGGCGGCAGACTTTGCAGCCGCATTCCGTATCTATGGGGCCCATATCAAGACTGTTTTCGGCCTTTTTAAGGGCAAAGGGCCCGTTATGGGTAAAGACATGGCCGTTTCTCCCTGTCCGTGTGGGGAAAACGCAGTCGAACATGTCTATGCCCTGTTCAATCGCCTCCAGTATATATTCCGGGGTGCCTATGCCCATGACATAGCGGGGTTTTTCGCGGGGAAGAAGAGAGGCCGAGAAGGAGAGGAATTCCCTGAACACTTCACCGGGTTCCCCTACCGAAAGCCCACCTATGGCAACGCCGGGGGTATCGGCCCTCATCAGGGCGGCGGCGCTTTCTTCCCGCAAATCCCTGTAAAAATTCCCCTGGAGTATGGCGAAGAGTTCACCCCGGTATCCCCTTTCCCTGGTTTCCTCCCAGGCTTTCTTTGCCCTTTCAAGCCAGAGACTGGTAATATCAAGGGCCGCCTTCGCCTTTTTTTTCTCGGTCCCCCAGGGGGTACAGACATCGAGCTGCATCTGTATATCGCTTCCCAGGATACGCTGTATCTCCACCACGGATTCGGGACTGAGCATGTGGCTGGACCCGTCTATGTGGGAGCGGAATTGTACCCCTTCCGGGGTGATCTTGCGGAACTGGGACAGTGAAAAAATTTGAAAGCCCCCCGAATCGGTCAGTATGTTCCGGTCCCAGTTCATAAAACGGTGAAGCCCTCCGGCTTTTTCCATGACGGCGGTTCCCGGCCTGAGATACAGGTGATAGGTGTTGGAAAGAATTATTTCGAAACCTATTTCCTTGAGGTCCTCATTGGCAAGGGCCTTGACGGTCCCGTTGGTCCCCACGGGCATAAAGACCGGCGTGGCGACGTTTCCCCGCCCCAGGCGCAGTTCTCCGGTACGGGCGCCTGAGGAAGGGCTCTGATGCTTTACGGTGAATATGGCCGGGGTCATCAGGTCCGCACGCTCCTGAGGAGGAGTATCCCCAAAAGTATAAAACCCAGCACCGGAAACCATGCCCCGAGCAGGGCGGGTAAATAGCCTGTCCTTGCCATAGCCATAGTTACCATCTCGATGACATAAAATACCACGGCCGAAATAAGGCTGGTCAAGAGGCTCATAAGGAGTATGTTCTTTTTGAATCTTCCCCCCATGGCGGCCGAAAGGATTATCACCACCAGGGAGACCGCCGAAAAAGAAAAGCGGTGATAGTAAGACGCCTGGGCTTCGGCAAAAGGCAGTCCCGCGGCCTTGAGGTCGGCGACAAGCAGCGCGGCGTCCTTTGCCTTTAGTTCCTCAACCTGAACAGCCCCCCTTCTGAAGGCGTCGGGATTTTCGTTGTACCGTTCGGTGTCGGTAAAGGGAAGGGAACGCAGGAGACCGCCTTCCCAGCGGTATTCAATAGGATTGAAAAACAGCCAGTGATCGCCTGTCCATTCGGCCTGGGGGGAACGCATAAGGGAGAGCAGCCTTCCCTTTTCGTCCTGTTCCACTATGCTTATGCCGCTCAGGGCCTTGCGCACATCGTCATAGTAATCCACCGAGTACAGGGTTTTTCCTCCGTTGGTCTTGATTACAATATCGGAATCATCGGAAGGAAAACTCTGGCCCATGAGGGCGCGGCTGAGTTCGTTCTTTACTTTTATCGTGGGAATCACCATGCGGTCCTCAAAGAAAAACGAAAAAAGAGCCGCGGCGATTCCGGCGCAGAAAAGCGGAACGCAGAAACGGTAAAAGGGAATTCCGGCGCAGAAGACAGCCGTAAGTTCGTTCCGCGCGTAAAGTTCTCCCAGGGTATGGGCGGCGGCAAAAAGAAGGGATATGGGTACGGAATAGGCAAAGGCCTTGGGAAGATAATAGATACTCACCGAGAGTATCTGGGTCAGAGCGGCGTCATTGGTAAGGTAACGGGGAAGATTGGCGAAAAGATCAATGAGCAGTATGAGAACCACAAACATCCCCGAGGCCATAATAAAAACAGGGATAAACTGGCGCAGAAGATAGCGGCCCAGTATCATTGGCGCGCCTTTATAAGGCAGAGCACGCCGCCGGCAACAAGGGCGAGGGCGTTGGGTAACCACATGGACCAGAAAGGAGAATACCCCAGGCGCACTCCCATGGTCTGGCCTCCGAGAAGCAGGGCCCAGTAGAGCACCGAGGCAAGAAGGCCAAAGAGGAGGCCCACGACCTGTCCGCTCCTCCTGGCAAAAAGCCCCAGCGGTATGGAAAGAAAGGCGAGGCAGAACGCTCCTGCGGGTATGGAGAATTTCTTGTAGTACTCAAGCCGGTAGATGAGAAGGTTTCTGTCTTTCCGGCGGTCCCTGATGTTACCCAGTTCTCTGGTAAGTTCGTCCCGCTGCGTCAGGCGGCGGTTCCAGTCAGGATGGGAGGGGCCGGCGCGGAGCATGCGTTCCAGGGCAAGGGAGGCGCTTGTTGTCCTGAGGCGTATGTCGTCTATCTGGCCGGCCAGGGTGCGTTCCTTCTCCCTGATTTCACGGCGTACATCGGTGGAGCTCATCTCCCTGGGCCCTATGGCGGAATTGCTCTGCCACAGGTCGTCCTGGCTTACCGAATAACGGAGAAAGGAGGCCGAGGAATAGTCATAGTCCTCACGGACGGTTTCCTTTGAGGACTGGACAAAACTTTCATGGAGGTCGAGACTGAGCCTCGTGGTCCCCGAGTCGGTAAGTTCGGCCCTCCTTGCCATGATGACCCTCCGTTCCCCTTCGCCGGTACGGTCAAAAATCAGCATATTGTCTATGCTTTTTCCCTGTACGGCCCCCGTAACCAGTATGGTATTCCTGAAACGCTTTACCGAATTTGATTCAAGTTCGAGCGCCGGCGTCGAAAACAGTATGCGCCGGTACAGCCGTGAGAACTGCACTGTTCCCGCCGGAAGCAGCACATCATTGGCGAAAAAAGAAATAAGGGTAACAAAAACCCCGACGCCAAGGGCGGGAAGAAAAATATTTTTATACGAAAGGCCCGACGAGAGCATGACCAGTATCTCGTTATCCGAACTGAGCCGTCCTATGGTCATCACCACGCCAAGGAGGGCGCCGAAGGGGGCGGCCATTGCGATGACCGAAGGAAGGGAATAGAAGAGAAGCAGGGCAACCTGGTACAGGGGCACATGTTTGGTGAGTATTTCCTGAACCATAAGAAGCAGTTGATTCACAAAGAAAATAAAAAAGAAAAAAAGAAAGGCCACAAGAAACGAGAAGAGGGCTTCAAGGGCGATATGCCTGATTATAATGGGCGATAAGGAGCGGCTGGTTCCCATACTCCCCAATTATACACCGGTGGAACCGAAGCCGCCAGTACCCCGAAAACTCTCCGGCAGGGACGGGGCTTCCGAAAAGGACATGGCGCTGACTCTCGAAAACACAAGCTGGGCTATGCGGTCGCCGTGCCTGATGACAAAGGGTTCGCTGCCGTGGTTAATCAGTATGACCTGGACTTCGCCCCGGTAGTCCGCGTCTATGGTGCCGGGGCTGTTGAGTACGGTAACGCCGTTTTTTGCCGCCAGGCCCGAGCGGGGCCGCACCTGGGCCTCAAAACCAACGGGTATGGCCACGGCAAGGCCGGTGGGTACTTTGCCCCTGGCGCCGGGAGCGAGGGTCAGGGGGCTTTCAAGGCAGGCGCTGATGTCGGCCCCCGCGGCCCCTTCGCTTTCGTATGAGGGAAGCCGGGCACGGGGATCGAGCCTCTTGACCAGCACCCTGGGCAAGTCCGCGGACAGTTATTTCCTTCCTTCCTGGTTCGCCTCAAGGGCGTCAACATAGGAAAGGTTGAGCCTTCCCATTTTGTCGATTTCCATGAGCTTGACCGGAATGACCTGGCCTTCCTTGAGGACTTCATTGACGCTGGACACCCGCTGCCTGGAGAGCTTTGAAATATGCACAAGCCCTTCCTTGCCGGGGAGTATTTCCACAAAGGCGCCGAAATCCATGATGCGCTTTACCGTACCCTCATAGACGCGGCCGGTCTCGGGATCGGAAACTATGCCGGTTACCGCGGCCTTGGCGTCTTCGGCGCTTTGGGCGTTTTTGCCGTAGATGGTTACGGTTCCGTCGTTTTCGGTATTGATGGTAACGCTGTACTGTTCGCAGAGGGCCTTGATATTCTTGCCGCCGGGACCTATAAGGGCGCCTATCTTGTCCACTTCAATCTTGAGAACAACGATCTTGGGGGCAAAATCGCTGATCTTGCCGGCCGGCCGGCTTATGGTTTCGTTCATGATGGAAAGTATATGAAGCCTTCCCCGTTTTGCCTGGTCAAGGGCGCTCTTCATGATTTCGGGGCTTACCCCGGCTATCTTTATGTCCATCTGAAAGCCGGTGATGCCGTCGGCCGTGCCGGCGACCTTGAAATCCATATCGCCGAGATGGTCTTCCTCGCCGAGTATGTCCGAAAGTACCGCGTAACGTTCTCCCGGTTTGCCCGAACCTTCGGTGATGAGCCCCATGGCTATACCCGCTACAGGCTTCTTCATGGGTACGCCGGCATGGAGCATGGAAAGGGTTCCGCCGCAGACAGAAGCCATTGACGAGGAACCGTTGGATTCCAGCACTTCGGACACGACCCGCACGGTATAGGGGAACTCGGCCTTGCTGGGCACCATGGCCTCAAGGGAACGGCGGGCAAGATTGCCGTGGCCTATCTCCCTGCGGCCTGTTCCCATGCGTCCTACTTCGCCTACCGAATAGGGCGGGAAGTTATAGTGAAGCAGAAAATTTTCCCGCTTGTCCCCTTCAATATCGTCAAAAACCTGTTCGTCAAAAACCGTTCCCAGGGTGGTAACAACGAGGGCCTGGGTTTCGCCACGGGTAAAGAGCGCCGAACCGTGGGTCCGTTTGAGTACCCCGATTTCGCAGCTTATGTCCCGTATATCCTCAAGGCCCCTTCCGTCTACCCGCTTTCCTTTATCAAGTATTGAAGAACGGAGTATCTCGTATTCCATGTCGTCAAAGAGGGTATTGAAAAGTTTTTTCTGGGTTTCGCAGTCAAGCTGTTCGGCGTACTGTGAGGCCAGGTCGTCTTTGACAGCCTGTATGGCCGCGTGGCGTTCCTGTTTTCCCCCGGCAAAGCAGGCCTCTTCAAGGCGGCCGTAGGCGGCGTTCCGTATGGCGTCCCTGTTTTCCAGAACTACACCTGATTCTACAAAGGGAAGTTTGGGCTTACCGGCAAGCTCCCTGAGTTTTTCCTGGAGCGCGCAGAGTTCCCCGATCACCTGATGGGCCTTTTCCAGGGCCTGTATCATGAGATCCTCGCCCACTTCCGAAGCGCCGCCTTCAACCATGGTAATGCCGTCTTTGGTTCCGGCCACGACTATCTCAAGACGCGACTTTTCAATCTGGTCATAGGTGGGATTGACAATGAGTTCATCGCCGACCGCGCAGACCCGTACCGCCGCTATGGGGCCGTTAAAGGGTATGTCGGAAATATGAACCGCCGCGGAGGACGCGATGATGGCCAGGATGTCCGGGGGATTAACCATATCGGTGGATATGGTGGTAGGCACAACCTGTATTTCCCTGCCGAATTCCTTGTTGAAAAGGGGACGCATGGGCCGGTCTATGAGCCGGGAAACAAGGATTTCCTTGTCTTTGGGCCTGCTTTCCCTTTTGATAAAACCGCCGGGTATTTTGCCCGCGGCGTAATATTTTTCGTTGTAATCAACGGTGAGCGGCACATAATCAAGGCCCTCCACCGATGAAGCCGAAGCGCAGGCCGTGGCGATAACCGCGGACCCCGCGTATTGGGCGAATACGGCGCCGTTGGCCTGTTTCGCCATTCTGCCGGTTTCGAGAACAAGTTCCTCGCCGGCTATTTGATATGAAACTCTTTGTATCATGTTTACCTTTATGTTTGACGTATAGTGGACTTGTCCGGAAACCGGGATTTCCGAACAACCCTGTTATTTACGGAGGCCAAGCTCCTTGATAATGGACCTGTAGCCTTCAAGATTGGTGCGCTGTATGTACTTGAGCATACGGCGGCGCTGGCCGACAAGGATTAAAAGGCCTCTCTGGCTGGATTTATCCTTTTTGAACTGCTTGCAGTGCTCGGTAAGGGCGTTTATACGCTTGGTGAGCAGGGCAATCTGAACATTCACCGCGCCTGTGTCTTTTTCGTTCGCGCCGAATTTGGTTATCACAGACTTTACGTCTTCTTTGCTTAATGCCATATTGTTACACTCCTTGGGTACCCTGTAAAAATTCGATACGCACCGCGTCAAAAGGCGAAGGAACCAGAACGCGGTCAGGTTCAACACGTATCTCGCCTGACACTCCCGTTATATCCGCGCCGGCGTTCCGTACCAGCGCCTTGTAAACGCCGGGCGGCGGCGCCAGTATTCCCCGGCCGGAAAGCCTGTAGCTTTTTACGCCGCCCTCCCCGCCTGGTACGGCCCCTTCCAGCTCAAGCTCAAAGGGCCTGCCCAGCAGTTCGGACGCCAGCGCTATATCCCCCCTGCCGATGGCTGTCCGTATGCGGCTTGAACTTACCGGCGCGGCCCCGTACATGAGAGATTCCATAACGTCAACAGGTATTCCCCTGGGAACGAGAAGTTCCCGGATCCGCTCTGTTCCCGTATCCATCCGGTATCCGCAGCGGAAATTGCTCCCCACCACAAGGCGGCGCAGCCCTCCCCGTCCGACAAGAAATTCAATAAAATCCCTTCCGCCTAGTCTACTGAAATTCCTGGAAAAGTCAATGAGCACGGTATGGACTATTCCCCTGGCCTCAAAGATTTCAAGTTTCCGGCTCAGGGTGCATATATCGCCCGGATAGCCATCGGGCCTGAGCAGGGCCTTGGGGCTTCTCAGAAAGGTAATTACCGTAGGTTCAACAATATCCTTTTGCTCAAGCACCTTTTTAAGGAGAAGCTCATGTCCCCTGTGTATGCCGTCAAAGCCCCCTACGGTCATGGCGGCTCCCCGGACAGGAGGAGGGGTAACAAGAAATTCGTCCCAGCTAGATACCCGCACGGCGTTCCTCCCGGGCATAGACGCAGCGGTATTTGAGGGCGCCGCCCTGATAGTCAAGCATGGCCACAAAGCCCAGAGCGGCGGAAAATACCCCCAGGGGACCGGGAGGAAGGACCTCCTCCCCACGTTCTTCCGCGTCCGGGAGTCCGAGATCATGGGGGACGAGGGCCCTGCCCCGGAGCATGGCCCCGGCTGTTTTTTCGTCAACTTCAACGGCGGGTATCCCCAGGCAGGCCAGGGCCGCCTTATCTATGGGCCGTATGGCCGAAAGAAGGCCGTCTTCGTCCGGGAGCACAGCGTCCTCAACTCTGAAGCCCCCTATGGACGTACGGGTAAGGGAAACAAGGCGGCCCCGTGAACCAGAGGCCAGGGCAAGGTCCCGGGCCAGGGATCTGATGTAGGTCCCGCTGGAACAGTGCACCGTTATTTCGGCAAGGGGGCTCGTGTAGGCGTCAAGAACCAGTTTATAGACAGTTACCGGCCTCTTTTTCATAACCACGGCAACGCCCCGGCGGGCAAGGACATGGGCGCGCTCGCCTTCGATATGGACCGCCGAATAAGACGGCGGCGCCTGGAGTATCTCGCCTGAAAATTCGGGCAGAACCTTTTCCAGGGTCTCTCTGGCAGGCGGCGGCGCGCGGGCTATGACCTCCCCCTCCCCGTCAAGGGTGCTGGTTTCCTCGCCGAAAAGTATGGTTCCCCGGTAGGCCTTGCGGGAAGACGAAAACCAGGGGGCGAGTTTTGTGGCCCGTCCCGCGAGGACAATGAGAAGGCCCTGGGCGAAACGGTCCAGAGTACCCGCGTGGCCGACCTTTCCGGTTCCCAAAATTCTTTTTATCCCGCCAAGGGAATCAAAGGAACTTATACCCGGCCTTTTGTTGAGCAGTATATAGCCTGAAATATCCTGTTTAGTCTGACCGCTTCTCCGCACGGGTAAGATCCTCAATTTTTCGCGTCAATTCAAAGCCGGCCCGTATGCCGGGATCCTCGTGAAAACGAAGCCGGGGGGTTACCCGTATGCGCATTTCCCGGGCAAGCCGGGACTGGATAAATCCCGCCGCGCTGGTAAGTCCCGCCACTCCTTTTTTGAGCCCTTCGGCTGTTTTGTAGCTTGAGACAAAAACATCGGCATAACCGAGATCCCTTGAAACCTCGACCCTGGTAACGGTGAGAAACGAATCCACCCGGGGATCCTTGATTCTTCCTTCGACAATGAGGGCGCCTATCTTTTCCTGCATAAGACGCCCCACGCGTTCCAAACGGTATTCCGCCATGATACTCTCACCTGAATTTCAGGCCCTGACTAAAGTTTCCTCGCTACCTCGACGAATTCAAAAACTTCAAACTGGTCTCCGTTCTGTATATCGTCAAAGCCTTCAAGACCTATGCCGCATTCAAAGCCCGCCGCCACTTCGCGGACATCGTCCTTGAAACGCCTGAGGGACGCGATTTTGCCCGTATGCACCACGATGGCTTCCCGTATGACATTGACGCTGGCGCTTCGTTTGACGGTTCCGCTCAGGACATAACAGCCGGCGATGGTTCCCGCCTTGGGAACCTTGAAAGTTTCCCTGACCTCAACCTGGGCTATGACTTCTTCCTTGGTATCGGGCTTGAGCATACCTTCCATGGCCTGTTTTATTTCTTCCACAGCCCGGTAGATGATATTGTACTTTCGTATGTCAACCTTTTCGGAATCGGCCAGGATCTTGGCCTTGGGAGTCGGCCTGACGTTAAAACCTATGATGATCGCGTTGGAGGCTATGGCCAGGTCCACGTCGCCCTCGTTGATCGCGCCCGGAAGGGCCTGTATTACGTTAAGCCTGATTTCCCTGGTGGAAAGTTTTTCAAGGCTCGACCTCAGGGCCTCCACCGAGCCCTGAACATCGCCCTTGATGATAACCTTAAGCTCCTGAATCTCGCCGTCGTTAATCGTGTCGTACAGGTTGTCAAGGGTTATCTTTCTGACATTCTTGGCGTCCTCAAAACGCTTGAGTTCCTGGCGCTTGGCGGAAATGCCCCTGGCGGTCTTTTCGTCATCGACAACCTGGAGAGGATCTCCGGCGTCAGGTATGCCCTCAAAGCCGAGAACTTCTACCGGCATTGCCGGGGTCGCCGTGTCAACCTTTTCTCCCTTGTCATTGAACAGTGCCCTGACCTTGCCCGGCCAGACGCCGGCTACAAACGAATCGCCTATCTTGAGGGTTCCCCGTTCGACAATGACCGTCGCCACGATGCCCCTGCCGTGGTCTATGCGGGACTCAAGGACCTTGCCTTCGGCGCTTCTGTTGTAATTGGCCTTGAGTTCCAGAACCTCGGCCTCAAGAAGTATCGCGTCAATGAGCTTGTCTATGCCTTCTTTTTTCAAGGCTGAAAGCTCGACAAACATGGTCTGTCCGCCCCAGTCCTCGGGCATGAATCCCCGTTCGGAAAGCTGGGTCTTGACCCTGTCGGGATTGGCCTCGGCCTTGTCAATCTTGTTTACCGCCACGATGATGGGAACACCGGCTTCCTTGGCGTGATTGATGGCCTCGACGGTCTGGGGCATGACGCCGTCATCGGCGGCTACCACAAGGACCACAATGTCGGTTACCTGGGCGCCCCTCGCCCGCATGCGGGTAAAGGCCTCGTGTCCCGGCGTATCAAGGAAGGTAATCCTGCCGCCGGGGGTGTCCACCATGTACGCGCCTATATGCTGGGTGATGCCGCCGAATTCGCCCGATACCACATCGGCGCTCCGTATGGCGTCAAGGAGCTTGGTCTTGCCGTGATCGACATGGCCCATGACCGTTACCACCGGAGGACGAATTTCCATTGAAGCGTCGTCATCCTTGCCGGTGTCTATCACTGTTTCGTCGTAGAGGCTGACTATCTTTACATCGGCGCCGAATTCCGAGGCCAGGAGTGTGGCGGTCTCGGCGTCTATCTGCTGGTTTATCGTTACCATCATGCCCATGCTCATAAGCTTCTGAATCAGCTCCGACGCCTTGAGATTCATCTTGCGGGCCAGTTCCGATACGGAAATAACCTCCATGATGTCAATGGATTTGGGTATGGGATTGGCGATATGGCTTATCTTCTTTTTGGTCTGGAGGAGCTTTTCCTCCATCTCATGTTCTTTTTCTTTCTTCTGGTAAATGGGCCTCTTGGCCTTAAAGGCTTTTTTTACCGGGCCCTTGGCCTCTCCCATAGGGGGAACAGCCGGAGCGCCGCCGGGCCTCATGCCGGGTCCTCTGCCGCCGGGACCGCCGGGACCGCCGGGACGGGGCCCTCTGCCGGCGAAATTCCCCGGCCGGCCCGGACCGCCAGGCCGGCCCTGGCCAAAGGGACGCGGTCCCTGGGGACGGAAACCGTCTGGCCGGCCGCCGCCGGGTCCGCCTACAGGACGGCCGCCTACCCTGCCGGCGGCGCCCTGGGGCCGCTGGGGAAAGGGAGGACGTTCCCCGCCGGGACGGGGTCCTACGGGCCTCCCGCCTACCCTGCCGGCAGCCACGGCGGGCCGCTGGGTCGCGGGAAGGGCGGATACGCCTTCTGTTTTTTCGGGGACCGGGCCGGTTTTTGGCCTGACCGGTGGTTTTTCGCCTGAAGGCCTGGCTTTATCTGGACCGCCCTCTCCCTGGAAAGGCACAGGACGCACTCTGGGCTGAGTCTTTTTACTCATCGTCCCCGGAACCGCCGCCGGAGCTTTCTTTTTTACCACCACCACCTTGCGGCGTTCTCCCGGATCACCGGGGGGATTCTTGCTTCCGTCCTGGGTATCGGGTTCGGATTTCGCGTGCTTGATCAATTCCACTTTTGGTTTCTGGGTGTTGTCTAATTCCTCAGCCATGTTCCACCTTTGTTAAACCGTTATCCGGTCAGTCCTCTTCATATTCAAAACTCAGCCCTATGCCGCAGTTGGGACAACTGGTCATATCCGTGGTTATCTTAGCGCCGCATTCGGGACATTCATACTCCTCAGGGGCCTCTTCTTCTTCTTCGGGAAGCGATTCTTCCCCGGCAGCCGGGGCCTCAGACGCCTCGACCGCATCTTCTTCGGAAGGAGGCGCTTCATACTCTTCTTCAACAATCTCGACATTTTCTTCGATGAGTTTTTGCAGCACGGCAAGCTGTTCGGCGCTAACGCCTTCGAGGGAAGCAAGCTGTTCCTCACTCAGGGCAAGATAGTCCTCAATGAATTCGATATTGTTTTTCTTGAGAGCCCCGGCAAGCGCCTCGTCCACGCCGGGAAGCTCTGAAATCCTCGATATTTCCTCGTCATACTCGCCGAAAAGCTCGGATACCGCCCTGCGGGATTCGGCGGCAATGTCCAGTTCAAGAAACTGCTCCTCGGTCTTGACATCTATGTTCCAGTCAACAAGCCTGTTGGCGAGCCGCACATTGAGGCCCTGTTTGCCTATGGCAAGGGAAAGCTGGGATTCGTTTACCACGGCCAGGGCCTGGTGCTTGCCTTCGTCGAGTACCACCACGTCCCGTACCTCGGCCGGAGACAGGGCGTTCTTGATGAAACGGCGGGGATCGGGATCATACTTGAGTATGTCGATTTTTTCGCCCTCAAGCTCCCGTATCACCGCCTGTATGCGCACACCCTTGAGGCCCACGCAGGCGCCGACGGGGTCCACATCATCGCGGTTCGAATAGACGGCCAGTTTGGTCCGGTATCCGGGTTCCCTTACTATTTTGTGTATTTCCACGGTCTTGTCATACACCTCGGGAACCTCAAGCTCAAAAATGGCCCTGACAAAATCGGTATGGGTTCTGGAAAGCACTATCTGGAGCCCCGCCGGGATTTTATTGACCTCGGTAATCAGGGCCTTGATGCGGTCATTGACATGGTATATTTCACGGGGGCTCTGGAATTTCTTGGGAAGTATGCCTTCAACCTTACCCAGATCAACATAAATGGTTCCGTTTCTTTCCCGCTGGTAGTAACCGATGATTATCTCGCCGACCTTGTCCTTGTATTCCGAATAAAGGCTGTCCTTTTGTATTTCCCGTATGGACTGATGGGCGGTCTGTTTGGCGCTCTGCACCGATATGCGGTCAAATTCCTTGGGGTCCACCTCGATGAGCAGTTCATCGCCTATTTCCCCTTCGGGGCTCAGTTCCCTGGCTTCCTCAAGATCTATTTCACAGACAGGATCATAGACCCCGTCGACTATCTTCTTTTTCGCGTAAATAGAAACCTCGCGGTTATCATCGCTGAACCGGACAACGGCGTTATCGGCGTTTCCGAAACGGCGCTTGTAAGCCGCAAGGAGGGTATTCTCTATTGTTTTTAAGACAAGTTCCTCGGAAATTCCGCGATCCTGGATTATCTGACGTATCGCGTCGCTCATATCTGTCGCCACAGGTCTAAACCTCCTGAATACAAAAATCCCGTCATGAAACTCCGGGAACATCGCATAATTTTGCCTTGGCGATGACCTCATAGGATAATGTTGTCTCGCCGTCCTTTCCTTTTACCACAATTTTTTCTTCATCGGAAGAGAGCAGCACGCCCTCATACCAGTCGGAAATATCGGTCCTGAAACACCTGACTCCCCTGCCGATATAATGGGCAAATTCACTGCCGTCCCTGATGGCCCTGTCTATGCCCGGCGAAGACACCTCCACATACAGACCAGCGCCGGGAAAGGCCAGTTCCAGCCGGGGAAGCGCCGCCCGGTGCAGGGCGGAACAGTCGTCTATCCCCACATTGCCCGGCCTGTACACCGTAAGCCTCACCTGAACGCTCCCCCTGCTGCGGGAAACGGAAAGATCCACCAATGTCATCTCAAGACCCCCGGCAAGTCTTTCCAGGGACTCAAAAAGCTCATCCTTGAGCCGATGGGTAAAACGCACCGGACCATCCTTATAAAGAAAAAAGAGCCGTTCAACCGACTCTTTTTTTATGAGAATCTTAATTGTCAACTTACAATAATAAAATCACGCGATTTTGTCAAGAGTATATTGAGGATATTTCAAACCATACCTAATCGTAAAACAGGGTAAGCCCCATTACCTCCGAAGCGCCTCCTTCTTTGAGGACGGAAGCGGCGGCTTCGAGGGTCGCCCCGGTGGTAACGACATCGTCAAGAAGCAGCACCCGGTCCGGAACAGGGCCGGTACAGCGGATACGGCCTTTAAGATTACTCAGCCTGTCTTCCCTGTTAAGTTCCTTCTGGCTGCGGGAGGGCAGCCTCCTGAGGCGGGGACATATATAAAAGTCCCTCAGCCCAGCCCCGTCCGGTTCAAGACGCCGTAAGCGTTCAAGGCAGCGGCACAAAAAGGCTACCTGGTCCCAGCCGGTTTTTTTGAGTGTCCCTGGCCTGGGAGGGACAGGGACCCAGCATTCGGGGATTTCCGAAGGATCAACAAAGAGGGGGAGCTTCCGTAGTATGATCCGGGCCAAAAAATTTCCCACATTACGGTTTTTGCCGTATTTATAGGCTCCCATGAGGGTCCTGTAATCCCCGGCATAGGGGAAAAAGGAGAACGAAGGCCCCAGGGAACGCCCGGTCCTGTCCCGGCAGTCCATGCAGAGGGACGTTTCCGAAACAAGACGCCTCCCGCAGTGTGCGCAGCGCTGTTCCCGGACAGGGCTGAGGCGGTTCCGGCAGGATTCGCAGATACCGTAAAAAGCATCGTCCCTGTTGAGGAGTATGCCGCCGCAGACAACGCAGCCCGAAGAAAAGCACCATTCCCGGACCAGACCGCCAACGCGGCTCCGCGCGGTTCCGAAAAAACTGTTCATACTGTATAAAAGGCCCCGCCGTGGAATTTACTTTGGAGCTGGGGGATTTATGTCATGCGGCCGAAATAATGGCTCTATTGCTAAAAGCGAAAAAACGCTTTATCATATATTGTTACGGAGGTTAAGAATGAAAAGCAAATTTATATGGCCCGCCGCTCTTCCTGTCATAGTGGCCATAATGACCGCGTGCGGTACCACACATAAGATTACCTTTGACGATCAGATTCCGGGCGAACAGTTGACAACCGTCTTTTTCAGCGGCGGCGTCGAAGTGCAGAGCTACAACGGCATAGATGTCAACAGGGCCTGGTACGGGGAGGAAGCCTGGTCCAACGAGGCCTTGAGGCTTTCCCTTCCTTCCGGAAAATCGGAATTTATTTTGAATCTGAATTGCGTAATGGGCAATATCATCTTCAGGGCAAAAAACCTCCGCATGAGCTATGTGTTTGAGGCGGGCAAGGAATACGCCGTTACCTTTGAATATGACCGCGTTCAGAAAACATACGGTATAGCCGTA